>CAZZZQ010000455.1:0-3676 GCA_964658405.1 uncultured Sphingomonas sp. | reverse complement strand
TCCGGAGCTGGCATAATGGCGACCAAAAACCCCATTGAAGACCCGATGATCGACCCGCGTACTGGAGAGTATGCGGTCATCGCACCGGGTCATAACTTCAAGTCGGTAACCCAGAAGATCGCAGGCATCGTTCTCACGTCAAATACTCCACTCGGCTGGTTCTTTGGCCTGATGGTGGGCGGCGGCGTGGCGACCGGTGTGGTCATCGGCTGTACGTGGCTGTTTCTGAAGGGCGTAGGAATCTGGGGCGTAACGATTCCAGGCGCCTGGGGCTTCGCCATTATCAACTTCGTCTGGTGGATCGGTATCGGACACGCCGGCACACTGATCTCAGCGATTTTGCTGCTCTTCAAGCAGACCTGGCGCAATTCGATCAATCGTTTCGCGGAAGCGATGACGATCTTCGCGGTCGTCTGCGCGGGTACCTTCCCGTTGATCCACGTCGGTCGTCCATGGCTGGCGTACTGGCTCTTCCCCTACCCGAATACGATGAACGTGTGGCCGCAGTTCCGCAGTCCACTCGCATGGGATGTGTTTGCGGTTTCGACGTACGCGACGATCTCGATTGTATTCTGGTATATCGGGATGATCCCCGACTTCGGCACGATGCGCGACAGGGCTACGCTCCCGTTTGCCAAGTCGATCTACGGGGTACTATCGCTCGGCTGGCGCGGCTCGACCCGGCATTGGATCCGCTACGAATCGGCCTCCCTGCTGTTGGCGGGTCTTTCCACGCCCCTTGTTCTCTCGGTACACACGGTCATCAGTTTTGACTTCGCGGTGGCTGCGCTGGCGGGCTGGCACACGACGATCTTTCCGCCGTACTTTGTGGCGGGTGCAGTTTACTCCGGCTTTGCCATGGTGCTTACGCTGGCCATTCCGATCCGAAAGTTCTACCACCTGGAAGACATGGTTACCCTTCGGCATCTGGATAATATGGCGAAGGTCATGCTGGCAACGGGGGGTATCGTAGCTTACGGTTACGCGATGGAAGTCTTCATGTCCTGGTACTCGGCAAGCCACTGGGAGTTTTTCATGATGTGGAACCGCATGTTCGGGCCGATGGGCTGGGCCTACTGGATTCTGATCCTGACGAACATCGCTATTCCGCTTACATCGCTCTGGTCGCGCAAGCTCCGAGTCAACGTAACTTACCTGTTTATTCTGTCCCTGATCGTTAATACGGGCATGTGGTTCGAGCGCTTCGTCATTGTAGTAACGAGTCTCTACCGCGACTATCTGCCTTCGAGTTGGGGTACGTACCGAGCCACGAAGTGGGATTACATGATCTACGTCGGCACGATGGGTTTATTCACATGCCTGTTCCTGCTGTTTGTTCGCTTCCTGCCCATGATTCCCATGTCCGAGGTTCGGATGATGCTGCCGCAGACCAAAATTACACGGAGCGGCCCGGACGCTGAGACAGCGATTGAGGAGACAGTCTAATGCCGCCGCGCGAAGGTACGTACGGGTTACTCGCTGAATTCAATACGCCGAGCGAATTGGTGTTCGCTACGGAACAGGCACGTCATGCAGGCTACCGCAGAATGGAGTGCTATACGCCGTATCCCGTGGAGGAAGCAGCCGAGGCGCTGCACTTTCATACGACACGCGTCCCACTGCTTTGCCTGCTGGGAGGGCTGCTGGGCGTAACTACCGCACTGCTGATGGAGACCTGGATCAACGTGTGGGGCTACCCTCTCAATATTGCTGGTCGACCGCTGTTCTCGTGGCCCGCTTTCATCATTCCGGCATACGAATGGACCATTCTCTTTGCGGGTCTTTCGGCGGCTTTCGGGATGATTGGCCTCAACGGCTTGCCGCAACTCTACCATCCGGTGTTCAACGCTCCGAACTTCCGTAATGGGGCGACGACGGACAAGTTTTTCCTGTGCCTGGAGGCTGCGGATCCGAAGTTTTCGCTGACCGATACGCGGGCCTTCCTTGAGACATTTCCCGCGGTCTCCGTGGTGGAGGTAGAGCACTAATGCGGGGATTCGAGACCAAGACGATGATGCAACGCATGAACCAGATCGTAATGCTGGGTGCTCTGTCGGGCATGGGCCTGCTGGCCGGTTGCCGCCAGGATATGCATAACCAGCCTAAGTTCTACCCGCAGCGCGGGACGGACTTTTATGCGGATGGACGCTCGGTACGGCCGCAGGTGGAGAACACCGTGGCGCGTAACCAGCTCCATGAAGATAGCTACTTTTACACCGGTATGGTGAGCGGCAAAGAGGGTGACGGACTGCCCTTCCCTGTGACGCTGCAGGTGCTGGCGAAGGGCCAGGAGCGGTACAACGTGTATTGCACTCCATGCCACTCCCGCGTGGGTAACGGCGCGGGCATGATTGTGCAGCGCGGATACGCCCCCGCTGGAAACTTCCAGGGTAGCCGGCTGCGCGGTGCGCCGCTGGGCCATTTCTTCAACGTGATTTCAAACGGCTACGGCGCGATGCCGGACTACTCGGCTCAAATTACTCCGGCCGACCGCTGGGCGATTGCGGCCTACATTCGCGCTCTGCAGTTGAGCCAGAATGCGCAGCGGACTGACGTTCCTTCGGGTTCCGAGGTGAAGCCGTTGAAGTCGATCGCCGAGTCGGAAGGGCTTCCTGAGAGTTTCGCGAAGGACTGGGATGTCAGTTCGCCGGCAGAGATGCCATCGACTGCAGTCCCGGCCACGGCTACCCCTGCGGTAACGGCAGCTCCGGCTACCCCTGCGGCAGCGGCCTCAGCCCCGGCAGCGGCAGGGACGACCTCTTCGCTGATCGTTCCCGCAGTGAAGCCACCCGCAGTAAAGCCGGAGAAGCAAGAGATTACGGTTGCTGAAGTGAAGGCGGGCCAGGCGATCTATCTGAAGAACTGCCAGGCGTGCCATACCGCGCAATTGACCGGGCATCCCCCGACGTTCCCTTCCCTGGTTGGAGTGGTGCAGCGGCTTGGGGTGGAGCATGTGAAGAATAATGTGATGCATGGGGCGCCCCCGATGCCGGCGTTTCCGCAGATTTCGTCTGCGGAGCTGGACCAGTTGGTAGCTTTCCTGACCGTCCCCTCGAAGGCTGGTGTCGCCGCGGCGGCCAGCACGCCAAGTAACTAAGCCGGAACTGGAATTCTGAAGGATCGAAGGTCGCATACGAATGGCACACGGACACGAACAACACGGACACGGACATGCAATGCACAGCCCACGCGTGCTGCCAAACACCTTAGCCGCCCCGCACATTGTGAACGCCTGGCGCGTACGTCTGCTTGCGATCGCAGCGATCTTCGCTGTGATCTCGCTGGCGTTTGCGTTTACCCATGAAGGTAAGAACCACCTGCTGCGCGCTTACCTTATGGCGTTTATGACGTGCTTTGGCTTTGCTGGAGGTGGTCTGGCAATGCTGATGTTGCAGTATGTATCGGGAGGCAAATGGGGCTTGCTTTTGCGTCGGCCACTTGAAGCAATGACGCGTACCTTGCCGCTGGTTGGGTTGATGCTGCTTCCCATTCTGTTTTTCATGAAGCATTTGTATCAATGGGCTTTGTATCCGACGCGGGAAGCTACGGCGGCTGCTCTAGCCAATCATGCAATAAATGCAGAGCAAGCACTGACGGCAAATGCCAAGCGCGCTATGCTGAGCCCGGTAAGCGTTACAGTGCAGAGCTGTATCATCTTCGGCATTCTGATCTTGAT
>CAZZZQ010000454.1:0-3683 GCA_964658405.1 uncultured Sphingomonas sp. | reverse complement strand
GAGCGCTACCTTGACACGGTAGAGGTCAGCGGTTCGAATCCGCTCGTGCCTACCATCTCCCCCTCTTTATCCGATTGCGATCAAGAATGAGGGAAATGGCTGCGTCGTTTCAAGATCCCCTTATCAACTCAGAATCCCCATCTTCTTCGCCACACTGGTGAAGGTCTCAAGCGCCTGGTCGATCTCGGCCCGTGTGTGCTCGCTGGTCATGATGGTGCGGACCCGTGCCTTGCCATCCGGAACGGTCGGGAAGGCGATTCCTGTCGCCATCACGCCTGCGTCGAAGAGCGCCTTTGAGAACTCCATCGTCCGGCGGCCGTCGCCGATCATGATGGGCGTGATCGGCGTCTCGCTCTTGGGCGTCGTCACGCCGCCGACGTCGAAGCCGGCGTTTGCAAGCTGCTCCTTGAAGTACCAGGTATTGTCCCAGAGGCGCTCGATCCGCTCGGGCTCGCTCTCGAGCAGGTCGAAGGCGGCGATGCAGGTTGCGGCGACGCTCGGCGGATGCGAGGTGGAGAAGAGGAATGGCCGCGCCCGGTGGTAGAGGTAGTCGATCAGGTCGCGGCTGCCGCAGACGTATCCGCCCAGCGAGGCGATCGCCTTCGACAACGTTCCGACCTGGATGTCGACCTTGCCGTGCACGCCGAAGTGATCGACCGAGCCGCGGCCGTTGCGGCCGAGGACCCCGCTGGCGTGGGCGTCGTCGACCATCATGATTGCGCCGTACTTCTCCGCCAGCGCGGCCAGCTTATCGACCGGGCCGATGTCTCCGTCCATTGAGAAGACGCCGTCAGTGATGATCAGCTTGCGGCCGGGCTCGTTCTCGACCTCTTTCAGGAGCTCCTCGGCGTGGTCGACGTCCTTATGCCGGAAGACCTTGATCTTGGCCTTCGAGAGGCGCGCGCCATCGATGATCGAGGCATGGTTCAGCTCGTCCGAGAGGATGAAGTCCTCCTTGCCGAGGATGGAGGAGACGGTGCCCGCATTTGCGGTGAAGCCGGACTGGAAGACGACACAGGCCTCGACGTTCTTGAAGGCGGCGATCTTCTCCTCGAGCTCCATATGGATGCGCATGGTGCCGGCGATCGTCCGGACGGCTCCCGAGCCTACACCGTACTTCTTCGTCGCGGCGATCGCTGCCTCGCGCAGCTTCGGGTGATTGCACAGACCGAGATAGTTGTTCGAGGCGAGATTGATGACGCGGCGTCCGTCGTAGGTGCAGACCGGTGCCTGCTCGTCTTCGAGGATGCGGAGCTTGAAGAAGGTCCCCCGCTGCTTCAGGTCATCAAGCTGTGCGGTCAGATGGGCCAGTTGCGGACGGGTTGCGGTCGCAGTTGTCATGCCCACTATGCTAAACCTTACGGTAGGCAGCAGGAATTCCCGTGCTGTTCGATTCCTTTCACATCCCAGGAGCCCCATGGCTGACCCGAAGACCGCACCCTCTCGCAATATCGCCAAGGGGATCCTCATCGGGGTCCTCGCCGGACTCGTCGGCTCCGCGGCCAAGACGGTCGGCGAGCTGATCTATCAGCCCCGGACGCTTGGCCAGGTTCCGCCGCCGCTGGTTCTCGCGGAGCGCATCGCCGGTCACCCGATCGAGCACCCGACTGCGATTATCCAGGCCATCCATTATGGCTTCGGGGCGGTCGCCGGCGGCATTTACGGCGGTGCGGCGGAGGTGCTGCCGATTGTCACGATCGGCTATGGAGCGGTTTACGGGATCGTCCTGCAACTCTTTACCCATGAGACGCTGGTGCCCGCCGCAGGGCTCGACGTCCCGGCCAGCCAGCAGCCTGCCCGCGAGCATATCAGCGAGTTCTTCTCACATGTCCTGTTTGGTGTGGCAACCGAGGCCACTCGCCGGGCCTTGCGGAAGCGCTTCGCCTAGGGCGCTGTCGAAGAGCAACTCGCCTGCCGTGCGAATTTGAACATTCATACCGTTGCCACGCATCCAACGCCAAAGTGTTGGCCTCTCGCAGCACAGTTCAAAGTACGCCCGCTAATCTAAGCCCGGTAGAAACAAGTCATTCTTCGACGCCTGTCACAAACTCCACGCCCGGTAGAGTGAAACGATGCCGCAATCCGCCATGAACGAAGCAGTCGATCAACACGATGCAGAGCAGGTCGATGGTCAGAAGGTCTTCGCCAAGATCGCCTGGCGACTGATCCCCTACATCTTCATCCTGTACATCCTCGCGTACCTCGACCGTGTGAACGTGGGCTTTGCCGCACTCGAGATGAAGCGTGACCTGAGCCTGAGCGATACCGTCTACGGGACCGGCGCGGGCATCTTCTTTCTTGGTTCCTCTCTCTTCGACCTCCCCAGCAACCTGCTGCTCGGCAAGGTCGGGCCGCGGCTCTGGATTGCGCGGATCATGATCACGTGGGGCATCATCGCCACCTGCATGATGTTCGTCAAAGGTGCGCACTCCTTCTACATCCTCCGTTTCTTTCTCGGCGTCAGCGAGGCCGGCTTCTTTCCGGGCATGATCCTCTACCTGACCTACTGGTTCCCATCTCGGGAGCGGGCCCGCGCCGTCGCGACCTTCATGACGGCAACGGCGATTGCCGGCGTCATCGGCGCACCGATCTCAAGCGGCCTGCTGAAGCTCGAAGGCGCGATGCACCTGCACGGCTGGCAGTGGCTCTTCCTAGTCGAAGGAATCCCGACCTTCCTCATGGGCTTCTCCGTCCTTTTCATCCTCAAGGACAAACCGGATGACGCGACGTGGCTCACGGACGGCGAGAAGAAGTGGCTCGACGACGAGCTGGACCGGGACCGCAAGGCCGGCGGAGCTGAAGAGCACCATTCGCTCAAAGACGCCTTCAAGAACCGCATGGTCTGGGTGTTGGCCGGGGTCTTCTTTCTGGACCAGATCGGCGTCTACACCGTAAACCTCTGGATGCCATTGATCCTGAACAGCTTTATGCATGGAACAGGCGCGGCGGGGGCGGCCACGATCTCACCCTCGGACGCCAGCCACATTGCGAAGTTTGCGACGATTCCTTATGCAGCCGCAGCGCTGTTCATGGTGCTGATCGGCTGGACCAGCGATCGAACGAATGAGCGCCGCTGGCACATCGCGGGCTGCCTGATCCTCAGTGCGATCGGCTTCGGCTGGGCTGGTTCCGCACACAGCCTGTCGGCAGCGCTGATCGCCATGACCCTCGCAGCGATGGGCTACTGGAGCATCATGGGACCCTTCTGGGCGCTCCCGACCCGCGTGCTGGGAGGGCAGGCTGCCGCGGGCGGAGTCGCCATCATCACGATGGTGGGGGGCGTGGGCGGCTTCCTCGGACCGTACCTGACGGGGCGTCTGAAGGATTTCACACACGGCTTCAGCGGAGGACTTTACGCGATTGCGGGATTGGCGGTCCTGGGCGCAGCGCTCTGCCTGGCCCTCTCTCCGGCCAAAGAAGAGGCCTGAGGACCGAGTCGGAGGGTCACCTATTGACCCGGCCAACATGGCTACTTAGGTAACTCTTTCCGCGTCATTGCTTTAGTGCGCGAGTGCTCCCTGCGTTCAAAAAGGATCGTCGTCGTGCTTCTGTTGATGAGCTGCGCAGGCGCCTCTCCTTTTCGACCGCTCCGTTGAATTCGCACCACTTATCGTGGATACCCTTTATCCTGTTAAGGTATGCAAAACGGGTCAGAACCACTCCGCATTAAGACTGGCGTCGTC
>CAZZZQ010000453.1:0-3687 GCA_964658405.1 uncultured Sphingomonas sp. | reverse complement strand
ACATGTACCTGCTGAAGCATGATGCGCCGAAGGCGATCTACGACTATACGCAGCTGGTGACGCTGTTTCCGAATAGCACCTACGCTCCGTCGGCGCACTGGCGTGCGGCATGGATGAGCTATCGGCTGCGTCGGTATGCGGAGGCCGCTCGCCTGATGGATGAGCAGATCCAGCAGTATAAGGGCGGCATCGAGGTGCCGAGTGCACTCTACTGGCGCGGACGGCTGTATGAAGACGTCGAGCATAACTATGGCCAGGCGGTGAACTACTACCGCGCGCTGTCAGAATCGTATGTGAACTTCTACTACGCCGGGCTGGCGCGGCAGCGGCTGACGGTTCTGAGCACGCAGCAGCCGGCGGAGCGCTCCGTTGTGCTGGCGGCGGTCCATCCGCCGCAGGTCCCGGACCTGACCGGGGAGCTGCCGGAGAATGACGTTCACCTGATCAAGGCGCGACTGCTCGCGAACGCTGCGCTGAACGAGTACATCGGTCCGGAGATCATGGCGAGCCCCGACGCGGTGCAGTGGGGAGCGCTGGCACAGGCGGAGATTTACGCGTCTTTCGGTGAGGTGACGCGGTCGCTGCAGTCGATGAAGCACAGCGGAATCTCTTTCTTCATGCTGCCGATGGACCAGGTCCCGGAGGTCTATTGGAAGCTGCTGTTTCCGCAGCCGTACTGGACGGAGCTGGTGGCCGATTCGCAACGGAATGGGCTGGATCCTTATCTAGTGGCGTCGCTGATCCGGCAGGAGTCAGAGTTCAACGCCGGTGTGATCAGCCATGCGAATGCGTATGGCCTGATGCAGATGCTTCCATCGGTAGGGAAGGCGATGGCGAAGAAGCAGGGGATGAAGGGCTTCAATCCGAATCAGATGTTGAACCCGATCACGAACCTGCAGCTTGGCACGATGAACCTGAAGCTGGTGCTTGACCGGTTTGGCGGCCAGAAGGAGTATGCGCTGGCGGCTTATAACGCCGGGGACACCCCGATTCGTGCGTGGCTTTCGAGCGGCGACTATAAAGACGTTCCGGAGTTTGTCGAGTCCATCCCTTATACGGAGACGCGGGAGTATGTCCAGGCGATCCTCCGAAACCGGGAGATGTATCGTGCGCTTTATCCCGCTCGATAGCTGCCGGAATCTTAACGAAGACTGCGATTGACACCGGGGAATTATCCGTTATGCTTTGCACCATAGGCGGTGCAGTTTGCCGCGATGGAGGGCGCCCGCAGATTTCCGGTAGCGAAGGCAGGTAAGGGTTCAACCGTGAGACTCAACCGTTGGTCAAGGGGACAGCATGGTGGCGGAGCTTGAGTTGCTGGAAGAGTGGATTCCGGAGCAGATGGAGCCGGGAACGATGTTTCTGCTGGAGCGGCCGGGCGATCTTGGAGAGGCGGGGAATCCGTACTGGGCGGTGCTTGCGTGTCCGACCTGTGGGTGCCTGGGCCTGATTACGAAGAGCCAGTGGGGCGGGCTGGAAGCGATGATCTGCGGCGCGGATGATTGCTCGGCGGAATATTTTCTAGGTGGGTCTTCGATCCGGTATCGGCTGCCGCACTAGCTCGATTGCTGCTCTCTGAAATGGTGCGAATCCACCCTTCGCGGTGGAGTTGCAAAGGATGAGGCACCCGGGCGTTGTACCAGAGTCTGCGGGAATCACTCGTGACGGAGGGCTACCACGGCGTCCATGCGGGAGGCGCGGAGGGCGGGGACCAGGCCCGAGACGATGCCGACGATGGCGAGGATCGCGAACGAGATCAGCGTGACTGAGAGCGAGGGATGAAGGATGATGTCGCCTTCGTGGTTTGCGGTCTTGTAGATGTCGGAGTAGAGCGGCATCGGTGGGATCACCCAAGCGACGGCGAAGGCTACGATGATGCCGACGATTCCGGCGATGAAGGTCAGGGTGAGGCTTTCGAGCAGGAATTGCGTGAGAATGTCGCGGCGGTGGGCGCCAAGGGCTTTCAGGAGTCCGATCTCGCGGGTGCGTTCCGTAACGGAGACCAGCATGATATTCATGACGCCCACACCACCGACGCCGAGGGTCATGGCGCCGATGATGCCGAGCAGGAGTTCGAGCGCGGTGCTGAACTGCATCATCTCGGCGGAGTCTTCGATGGTGTCCCAGCTGCCGATGGCCTTCTCATCCTTGGGGTCGAAGTGGTGACGATCGGCGAGTACGGCGCGGACGGCCTGGATCGCTTTGAGGTGCAGCTCCGGGGACGAGGGCTGGAAGACGATGGAGCCGGGGTCGCGCTGGTTCTCGAGGGTTCGCAGCATGTCGAACGGGATGAAGGCGTTTTCGTTGTCCGGACCGTTGTTTGAGGAGTCCTGGATCTTGGTCTGCAGAACGCCAATGACCTGGAAGCTATGACCGTCGATCTCGACCGATTCGCCTACGGGCGGGTAGCCGTTGAAGAGCTTCTGCGCGGCGTGGGGTCCGAAGATGACGACCGCACGGTGGTCGGTGAAGTCGGCTGCTTCGAAGTAGCGGCCCTCGGCAATGTTGAGCTTGCGCATGGCGCCGTAGGGGAGGTCGATTGCCTTGCTCTGGATGTTGACGACCTTCGGGCCGTACTTGAAGCTGAAGCCGTCGTCGGTCTCGGAGCTGACGGCCTTGAGGAAGGGCACGGCATCGCGCACAGCTTCGACATCGCCATCGAGGAACTTGACGCGTTTGCCCGCTCTCTCGCCGCCTGCCTGCATGCTGGTCTGGCCGCCCCAGATCATGATGACGTTGTTGCCGATGCCGAGGAAGCCGTTGAGAATTCCTGCGCCGAGACTCTGTCCGTAGCTAAGCAGGAGGACGACGGTGACGAGCCCCCAGACGATGCCGAGCATGGTCAGGCCGGAGCGGACGCGGTTGCGAAGGAGCGACTCGATACTTTGGCGAACGATCTCGATGAGGTTCATAGCTACTCGGTCCGGAGGCATTCCATGGGGCTGAGGTGCGAGGCTCGAAGCGCCGGATAGGTTCCGGCGAGCAAGGTGATCAGGGTGAGCGTGGTGAGCGAGGCGATGATCGCGATCGGCGAGATGACCGGGTGCGGGACGAAGTCGGGGAGCGGGATGAAGCGCATGGCGATGCAGGTTCCGACGCCGAGGAGCAGGCCAGCGACCCCGCTGACCAGCGTGATGATGGCTGACTCGACTAGGAACTGCCGCTTGATGTCGGTGGCCTTAGCGCCGAGGGCCTTGCGGACGCCGATCTCTCGGGTCCGCTCGGTGACGGCGACGAGCATGATGTTCATCACGCCGATGCCGCCGAGTGCGAGGGTGAGGACGGCAACGGCTCCGAAGAAGAGGGTCATGACGGCAAAGATCCGCTCGGTGAACTTGGAGCCATCGAGGGTATCCCAGATCCAGAGGGCTTCCTTGTCGTCGGGATCGTAGTGGTGCCGGTCGGCGAGGATGTGCTGGACCTGGAGGACGGCGGCCTCATGGTGCTCGGGGGAGACGGGCTCGATGACGATGTCGTTGACGAAGCCGCGGACGATGCCGGGGCGATCGGGAGGAGGGAAGTCGCGCGCCATGGAAGAGTACGGGACGAAGAGCTGCGTGTTGTCGGGACCGCTGCCATAGCTGCCGTTCTGCTTCTTCTTCAACAGCACGCCGATGACGGTGTAGCTGTAGCCGGCGACCTGGAGGTGCTCGCCGATGACGGGCTTACCGGGAAAGAGCTGCCGGG
>CAZZZQ010000452.1:0-3696 GCA_964658405.1 uncultured Sphingomonas sp. | reverse complement strand
CGTGACCCCAGCCCAACATAGTTTCATGTCGCGATTACCGCGGCTCGGCCTGGGTGAGAAGTGGGGTCAAAGTTCGGCGCTTATTCACAGCCAAGCTGCGGGACCGTGAGCCATATCGAGCCTCAATCCGCCTTGTCTCAAGCAGGGCGGTGGAGAGGGTAGTCGTGCATGATCAATAGCCGTGCCTCCGCTTGGACCCCTGAACAAACCTCAGGGCGTCCACGTCATGCCCCGCCTGGCACAGGGCGTTGGCGCGGTCGATGTCCGCCTGGATCGCCTCGAAGACCGGAGGATCCATGTGGCCGCCCTGGTTCTCCTCAGCCGCGAACGCCTGCCATCGTCCAATCACGCCGGTGCAGCTGTCATCGTCGGGTGAGGCGTCCTGTGCTCTGGAGGGCACTGACAGAGTGGCTGCCACGAGCAGCACCGCCGCGAATGTGAGGGCCGAGCGGGTCAACGAAGCGTCTCCGGTTTCGCCATAACATTGTACCCCTGATCAGTCTGCCATCTCGGAATCGTCGCGGTGCGGCAGGTAGCTTCGCTGTACAATCGCCTCCGCCTCGCTCAGCGCCTGCCCGAGAAACCGCGCCAGCGCCACGGCCCCACTCTCTTCGGCCTGACGCAGCAGCGCCGGAAGCGCATCGATGACGGCCTCAGCGGCGGGAGCGTGGTCAGCGCGACCCTCCTGCCTGATGTCGCGCCGCGCTCGCGGCACCGATCGCTCGTAGACGTGAGGGCGACGCATCTTCAGTGGTCTTCAAGATTTGCAGCGACGGCGACTCGACCCTTCGGAGTGAGCTCGACCCGGACGCCACTCGGCCGGATGGCTTGGAGCTTGACCAGACCGAGGCGACGCAACTCGAGGTCCACCGGCCCCTCGACTGGAGCGATCATCGCGCGATCGCGCGAGGCTGCAAGACGCGCACGTTGAGATGCTGTGAGGTCCATCGTCAGCTCGCCATCTCTGGAATATCGGAGCGCGGCAGGTCGCCGAGGCCCGTGAGCCAATCGCGATGCGCAAAGCGGGTCACGAGGCCGCCTGTCGCTCGTCCGCTATAGCTCGGTTCACCGCGTCGGTGTCGTCCTGCAGGGCTCGGACCTCAGCCGACTTCGACGTACTCGGCCCGACCGACATCTCATACGCCGCCCCGGGGACCTTTGGCGCGTTTCTGTTGCCGTGCACGCCGAGAGCGACGAGGCGACGGCGGGCGGTCACCAGCATGGCCTTGTAAGCCTCGAGGTCTGCGATCGCTTGCTCGGTCTCGCTCATCAGTTCACCGTCTCGGGATCTTCGCAGTTGACGACCCGGACGAGCCGCACAGCCTCTGCAAGCGTGTCGACGAGATGTATGACATGTTGGATGAGCTTTGGATCTTTCATCGACAACACTCGCGTCCCGATCCTCCGCGCTTCAAGTATCTCCGTCTTGGAGCACGGGGTCAAACTCGCCTCGTCGGAAAAGAACGCATCGAGACCCACCCCCAAGACCGATGCCAGCGTGCTCAGTGTTGCCATCGCGACCCGGTCCTTGCCGACCTCGTATTTTTGGACCGGCTGAAAACTGAACCCGAGCGCGCCTCCAACTGCTGCCTGGCTCATCCCTGCTGCGACGCGCAATCCGCGGATCCTGGCGCCGAGCTCGGCTTCGAACTCAGGATGGCGGGCGACACCTTTTGTCTGCCGTTTGCTCGCTGGCTTGTCGACGATGGTCACAGTTGGTCACTCGCGGTTGGCAGGCAGCAAAGGCCGGTGATCGCGTCAGTACCGGCCAAAAGCGAAGCGGACGAGAAACGCCAGATTGGCGAGGAAGGTGTCCCGCTCGACGGGCTGGCCTGGGGTGGCCGCTATGGGGATCGGTGGCCCAACTGGCGGCGACAGGTCGAGAACCGGATCGCTCAGCTTCGGCGATATCTCGGGCGGCCGAGGGTGGACGGCGAAGGTGAAGTCCGGACTCGCCGTCACTGATTGGCCTCTGTCGTGCCACTGGAGAGGTACCCTTTGGCACGGAGATGGTCGGCACGCACTGCGGGAGTGAGGTCTGAGCGGCTCTCGGTCATCGCCGAACTCATCTCCGAATTCGGGCAACGCCACGTTTTATATCTCCGCCGGTCACTTGCTTGATCTGCCCGGCGGGACAGGTGCCGTCGTCGACCAGCACTGAAATGCCGGTCGCGATCGTTCCCGCCGCGGGCTCCATGGCGGACGGTCGGGGAATAGGCCTCTGTAAGGCGAGCATTTCGGCTGGATTTCGTCCGGCTCCCTCCGAGCATCATCCGAGCTTTGCGGATCTGCAGGCCGGTGAGCATGTCAGTTCGCCATCTCTGGATCGTCGCGGCGGGGGAGGTACCCGAGGCTGGTGAGGCGGTTGTAACCCAGCCGCTGGCCGACCTTCAACCTATGCCGCCAGGCCAAGACGTGTACCAGCTCGCCATGATCGACGCTGGCTTCATCATGTCCGCCCGACGGAATCCAGCGGCCCCGAAGCGAGGTGGTTAAGGATACGTTTCAATGCTGCGACGTTGTTGTCGTCTTCGGAGCTTTCGAGCGCGTCCTGCAGGACCACGCGGATGTCCCCGGCTCCAACCCTTTCCATTTCCCAGTTCGGATACAGGCGCTCGCGCTCTTCCTCACTGTGGTCCAGTGAAACGATATCGTAATGCCGTGGATCGCCATACAGGCTCGCGATCAGCTTCTGGATCTGGTCGGCCGGCCCCTCTATCCATTGAAAGAAGACACCGCTGCCGAAGACCAGCACGCCGGTGATGCCACGCGCGGCATTCTGGCGTTTGGCCGATTGGACGATACGCTCGACCTCCGCCTCGTCGAGGCCGTCGGCGGCACGGCTGCAATAGACGAAATGACGAAGCGCAGGATGCGCCACATAGTCCGCTTCAAAGCGTGGGAAACCGATCTCGTCAAACATGGGTGCGCTCGCTCTGTCTATGTCAAACCGGTCGTTCCGCTCGGTGCGTGAGACGCCAAAGCTTTCTGCCGCTGCAGAGCGCCGGCTCAGGAGCGCGCCGGCGATGCGTCAGGCTTCGTCGACCTGCACCGACCCTGTAAAGACCACATCGCCGCGCTATTCGCGAACGGTGACGGAGCTGACACCTGGCGCCCTCTGGATCCGACTGATGTCGGCTAGGGTTTTCAGAAGCGACTCTGCTCCCGCCTTGGCGCTGGCGCGGTCAGGCAAGTCCTTGCCCACGTCATCGCGCAACCGACGATGGTCGGCATCGATGTCGAAGTAGAACAAGGCCAAGCACCCGCCCGGTTCGCCCGCAGCCGGAGGGGACCGGACGACGAACGCGGTCTCCAAGCAGGCAAAGGCCGAGGTGGTCTGCCGAGACTCGAGGCGGATGAACCCACCCCGCTTGTGCCCTTACGGTGGTTTCACATCTGAGATGCAAGAGTCGACCGGTCCCGGAAGCTGAGAGTCGAAAAAGCTCATCTAGTGGCGACATCGCCGCTTCGATATCGGCGAGGCGCGAAAGACGTTCACAGCCGCGCGTCCGCTCTGAACGAGGGCGACTCAGATCGTGAGTAGGTGAAGAGGGTCTCTGCCCTGCTTCCCATACGCTTCCCAATCCGAATTTCTGGGAAGCGGAAGGAGCTCCAAGTGGCTCATCTTATTGGTGCCGCAAGAGGGATTCGAACCCCCGACCCCCTCATTACGAATGAGGTGCTCTACCAGCTGAG
>CAZZZQ010000451.1:0-3706 GCA_964658405.1 uncultured Sphingomonas sp. | reverse complement strand
GGTCCTGAAGGAGGAGCGGCTCCGGGCGCTTGCGGGCGACGGTGGAGTGCAGGAGTGCGGCTTCGCCCAGAACTGCGTCGAGGCCTGCCCGAAGCAGCTTCCGCTGACCGAAGCGATCTCCGACGTAAGCCGCGATGTCATCCTGCAGCAGGTCAAAGATTTCTTCGTCCGATAGATCGAAAACGCCTTCGACGGATCGAAATTTGCTTAAATCACTGGGTCGCAGCCTCTAAAATGACCCAGTGACCCTCCCAAAACGAGTACTCTTCGCCGCCGCATGCATCGCGCTGGGCCTCCTTCTCGGCCTCTTCCTGATGAGCAGACTCAGGCCTGCGGGCGCGTCGGCTACGAGCACGGCCTCATCCGGGCCTGTCGCCACTGCGGCCGATGACGTTGGGGCGACCGAGCTTTACGCGCACAACATCATGCTTCGGAAGGGCAAACAGTTCCGGGTCTACATTCGCTGGATTCGCGGCCAGATGAAGCGAACGCACCGCGACGTGACGCCCTCGCTCGATGACTCGGACTCGTTTGTGCTGGAGATCCAGAAGGGTGTGATCCGGGCGAACATCGGCGACATCTGCAACTATCTCAACGCCAGCCTGCCCTCCGATGCGCCGCTGAAGAACATCTCCATCGCGCCCTTCGGCAGCCAAGTGAAGCTCCACGGCACCGCCCACAAGATCATTTCCCTGCCGGTCGAGCTGGTTGGGGAGCTCTCCCCGTCCTCGAACGACCAGGTCCGATTCCACGTTGTGAAGATCAACGTGCTCAAGGTTCCGTTGAAGGCGATCCTTGGCGGTCTTCACCTGGAGCTCTCGGATCTCGTCCACGCGAGCAGCGTCCCCGGGGTACAGGTCGTCGATAACGACATCATCTTCGACACGCAGAAGCTCCTCCCGCCGCCGCACATTCATGGGCAGATCACGACGGTGACGGTCAGCGTCCCGGATATCGAGGTGATCTACGGAAACGCCGGACACGATGAGGATCGTCTGGCGCAGTGGCATAACTTCCTGAAGCTGACCGGGGGAACGCTCGACTTCGGGAAGCTGACCATGAATCACGTCGACCTGACGATGATCGATGCCTCGCAGGATCCGTGGTTCGACCTGGACCTGGTGAACTACCAGGCGCAGCTTCAGAACGGATATACGAGGATGACCCCGCAGGCTGGACTCGAGATCTTTATGCCGAACGTCGGCCAGCAGGCTCCAAAGCCGGAGACGGTCAGCCTGGAGTGGCTGAAGGATCGAAAGCGGTCCCTGCCGGCAGGCATTCCGACGAAGTAACTCTCCGCCTCCACCTAAGTCCTAAGTTTTTAGTTGACACAATTCACGTGCGTCGCCTAACGTCCTAACTAATTAGGAGATAACGATGGGCGATCGAGAGAAAGACACACTCACCAAGCTTGAGCTGCAGATCATGCAGGTCATCTGGCGCCGCGGCATGAGCAACGTCAGCGAGGTGCAGGAGGGGCTTGAGCAGACCCTTGCCTACACCACCGTCCAGACGATGCTCAACATCCTTGAAAAAAAGGGGAAGCTGGAACGCACCCTGCAGGGTCGGGCCTACGTCTACAGCGCGGCCGTCAGCAAGGAGAAGGCGCTTGGTCATGCGGTCCGCGACCTGGTGAACCGGATGTTCGGCGGCTCGAGTGAAGAGCTGGTGATGAGCCTGATCAAGGATCGTCAGCTCAACGCGGAACAGATTGCCCGGTTGACGAAGCGGATGGAAGAGGAAGAGGGGGAGCGATGAACTCCCTTGAGGCGTCGGTTCTGAGCTATCTTCTCAACTCCGCGTGGCAGGTCCCGCTGGTCTTCACCGCGGGATGGATTGCCGCAAGGCTGGTCCGACGAGTTGGTCCTCAGGCGGAGCACACGGTCTGGGTCGCTGCACTTCTGCTTGAGGTGACGCTTCCCGCCTGCACGCTCCGGCTCTCTGAGCTTGTCGAACACCTGCGAGCGATGCTGCCCTCGGGATGGAGCGGCCCCGCCGGACGCGGAGCCGTGCACATCTCGATCACGGCCGAAGCGGGACAGCTCCACAGCCTGCTGCAACTTCCTCCGGCGGTGCGGACGTCTGTCGCTGCGGCTTACGGATGCTGCCTTTGCTACTTTGCGCTTCGGCTGTGCTGGGGCCTGCGGCAGACCTTCGCCCTGGACAGCGCGGCGCAGCGGATTGCTCTGCCCGTGAGACTGACGGAGCTGTGGACACGAAGCTGCCGAAACTTCGGAGTCTCCGATGCAAGGCTCGCTCTCTCGAGTACCACCTCCGGCCCGGTCACTCTCGGTATTGGTCGACCGGTGCTCCTGCTCCCGGCTGACCTCATGGCGAGGGCGTCGGATGAGGATCTGGAGGCCGTGATGGCGCATGAGTGTGCCCACATGGCTCGGCACGACTTTGCGAAGAACCTGGTATACGGGGTTGTTTCGCTTCCGATTGCATACCATCCGCTGTTCTGGCTGACGCGGACCTGCGTTGCCGGCAGCCGGGAGATGGTTTGCGATGAGCTGGCCGCCGGTGCGATTGCGACCAGAGGAATGTATGCACGATCCCTCCTGCGGCTGGCGTCGATGCTTGCTCATCGCACGCCGGCTGATCTATCCCACGCCATCGGAATCTTCGATGCCAACATTCTTGAGAGGAGACTTATGAACCTGACTCAGAGGCACGACAGGACACGAGGGGTGGGGCGCTTCGCCATGGCGGCATTATGTGGCGTGATTGCACTGGGAACCTGTGCGTCGGCGCTTGCGCTGCGGCTGAACGTGGATGCGGCGCAGCAGGCTGCAGCTCATGGCCCGCTGATGATCGACAGCAACGCGCTGAAGAGCATCTATAAAAAGCCGCCAGTCTATCCCATCGAGGCGAAGGCAAAGAAGGATACGCTCGATGGGCCCGTTGTCCTGGCGGTGGTCATCAGTAAAGAGGGAGTCGTGGAACAGATCAATGTCTCCAAGAGCCTCCGTGCGGACTACGATCGCAGTGCGCTTGATGCAGTTCGCGACTGGCGATGGGAGCCGTACCTGCTCAACGGCGATCCAGTGGAGGTAAAGGCCAACATCACCATCAACTACTCGTTGCAGCCTTGAGACCGGTTCGCCATTGTCAATAGAGGGAAGAGCTTCGATATCGCTCTTCCCTTTTTCAGCGTCGTGGATGTGCCCACCCCGCGACCAGGCTACCTGCCAGTGTGGTAGTTTGGCTGCGGAGAACGCGCATGAATCTGGGAAGAATGAAGAGTATTTCCGCGACAGCTGTCATCGGGGTTTCATTACTTGGGGTACGGGCTGAAGCGTCGGATCCGCTGAAGGTCAAGACGGACAAGGGGGCCGTACAGGGTGCGATGACGACGGATCAGAAGGTGGCGGCGTTCAAGGGAATTCCGTATGCGGCGCCGCCGGTTGGGGATCTGCGCTGGAAGGCTCCGCAGCCTGCGTCTAAGTGGAAGGATGTCCGCGATGCAAAGGACTTCGGCTCGCGGTGCGTCCAGTCGGGGACGAACGCAGACATGGCATTTCACGATCCCGGCCCAAGCGAGGACTGCCTGACGCTGAACGTCTGGGCTCCCGCGGACGCGAAGAAGGGCAGCCTGCCGGTCATGGTCTGGATCTATGGCGGCGGCTTTACAACCGGGACGACCTCCGAGGGCCGGCAGGATGGGGAGTTTCTCGCGCACCGGAATGTTGTCGTCGTTTCGATG
>CAZZZQ010000450.1:0-3708 GCA_964658405.1 uncultured Sphingomonas sp. | reverse complement strand
GAACCGCCCCGTAAATGCTTGACCTCGCGCAATTTGATCGATGCAGTTTCCCTCAAACTCCGGGGAGCAGGCATCTACATAGTCAGGATTCAAGAGGTCCACAAGCGAGGCAGCATGTCAGAGGTAAAGATTTCCGCCGTCGAGGCAATGGCGAAGGGCGAAAAGAAGATTGTGAAGTTCGGAGAGGAAGAGTATCTCCTGATCCAACTCGAGGACGCGCTGGTGGCAGTGGAGCCCAGGTGCCCCCACGCTGGCGCTCCGCTCGAACAGGGTGCCGTTTGTGGCAACAAGCTTGTCTGTCCCTGGCACATGGGAGAGTTCGACCTTCCCTCCGGCAAGCTTTTGGAGCCACCTCCGATGCGCGGCTTGAAGACCTTTGCTGTTCGACGGGATGGCGCTGACCTCTACCTCAATCCCGAACCACAGGCCGAGCCACCCGCAACTGTTTCGGGGAGCGATGATCCGCGGACCTTTCTGATCGTTGGCCTGGGCGCTGCCGGAACGATGGCCGCTCTCACGCTTCGCAAGGAGGGCTTCAAGGGTCGGATCGTTGCGGTCGACCCGGTCGGAGAGGTTCCAATTGACCGCACACAACTTAGCAAGAACGTCCTATCCGGCAAGATGTCGGTTGAGAAGGTCAAGCTTGATGTGTTGGAAGAGCTCAAAATTGAGAGGAAGACTGCTCGAGTCTCTCACTTCAGCGCTGCAGACAAGACCGCGACGCTGAACGATGGAACGAACATTTCGTTCGACGCAGCTTTGATTGCGACCGGTGGGAAGCCGAAGCGCCTTTCAATCCCCGGGGCGGAGTTGGCGTTGACCCTACGGCAACCGGCTGATGCAGCGCAGATCCTTGAGCATGGGGCGAAAGGAGCCGATGCAGTTGTCGTTGGAACGAGCTTCATCGGGATGGAGTGTGCGACGTCGCTCACCCAGCGCGGCCTGCATGTAACTGTCGTTGGGAACGATCCGGCTTTAGCCTTCAATACCAAGTTTGGCGATCGAATCGGCAACGCCATCGCGGCGCTCTATAGTGACAACGGCGTCAAGCTTGAACTGAACGCGGAGACGGTGCGGATTACGAAGGATGCAGTGACGATCAAGCGGGACGGAGCAGAGGTTGATCTGCCAGCCTCGCTGGTCATCCTTGGCGTCGGCGTAGAACCCGAGGTTGAGTTCAAGCACGACCTCTCGCTTGCGGATGCCAAGCCTGGGAAGAAGCAGGACGGAAGCCTGAAGACGGACGAGTCGTTGCAGGTAGCTCCGGCGGTCTGGATCGCAGGCGATATCGCCACTGTCTCAGGCGTGCGCATCGAGCACTGGCGCCTGGCGGAGCAACACGGCATGGTCGCGGCCCGCGCCATGCTTGGCGGCTCGGCAGAGTATGAGGGGCTTCCCTTCTTCTGGACCTTCCATTTTGGCAAGCGGTTTGGCTATCTCGGCCACGCCGACAAGTGGGACGAAATCGTCTATGACGGCGACGTTGAAGCGCTGAAGTTTTTGGCCTTCTACATCAAAGATGGGACGGTTGCGGCGATTGTAAGCTGCGGTCGCGATCATGAGACGGCGACACTGCTTGAGCCTATGAAACAGAGTCCGACGCTTGAGACGCTGTGGTCTTACTTCACTCCTTCCTAGCTTCTAAGTGGCCACCTACTTCTTCTCGGGTGCTGAGAGAAATGCGTTGACGACCTCAACGTACTTTTCAGCCTCCTCATAGGAGGGCAGGTGGCCGCTCTTCTCAAAGAACTCGATCTTTGCATTGGGAATCGCCTTGTACATGCGCCATGCGGTCAAAGGTGCAACGTTCATGTCGAAGCGGCCCGTGATCACAAGCGTCGGACACGTGATCGCTGCGAGCGCGGGGCTCAAATCCAGAGTCTCCGTTGCTTTATCGACAGCAGCTCCTGTAGCGGGCGTAAAGCCCATATCCTTGAAGCCAGCCATGTAGCGCTTCAACATATCCTGACTGTAGAAGATCATGCGGAAGTGGTCTCGCAACGATGCCTGCGCAGCTTCGGGAGTATCACCTAAAGCTTTCTGCTCCGCTGCCTCCTGCTCCTCAACATCGGGAAAGACATCGGGCAGTAAGTGCACGATCGCCTTCCAACTTGGGACGCCGTCGCTGAGGATCAAGCGCCGGACATGCTCAGGATGTGTCTTGACGTAGGCAAGTGAAAGCAGGCCGCCGTAGGAGTCGCCGACCAGGTCGACCTTCGCCATGCCGAGTTTGGCGCGGACGGCTTCAAGGTCCGCTACCTGCGCGTCCATTTCCTGGGATGCACCGGCTGCGAGGCGCATTGAGCCTCCAGTGCCACGCTGATCGTAGAAGACGATCTGACGCCCGAGAGAAAGACGCTGCCAAACGTCATTTTGCAACATGTAGGCATGCGAAAGGCCGGGGCCACCGTTGACGGCGATTACTGGGGTCGCTGCACTCGGCACTCCGTAGATCTCATAGGCCAGATCGACCTCGGGGGTTGAAACCTTGCCACGGACGGGCAAGTTGGTCTGCGCGAAGGACAGGGATGAAAGAAGAATCAGGGTTGAGAGCAGGCTTCGCATGATGACTCCATCCTGCGTGGCTTGCCGAAATAAAGCAACCGTCTTTACCGCATACGACGCAGCGCGAGTTCTGCAGCGTGAAAGCCGCACATGCCATGAACGCCACCGCCCGGAGGGGTTGAAGCGGAACAAAGGAAGAGGTTTGGCGCGCCCGTCTCGTAGTTTCGAATGCCCGGCCGCAAAAAGAACTGCCGCAGGCTGAGGGCGCCGCCGTTGACGTCGCCTCCGATAAGATTCGCATTCCTTGCTTCGAGGGTCGCCGGCGACGATGCATGCCGCGCAAGGATGCAGTCGCGGAAGCCGGGTGCGAAGCGCTCAATCTGCGCCTCGATCTGCTCGGTCATATCGACCGTCGACCCATTCGGCACATGGCAGTAGGCCCACAGAACATGCCTCCCTGCCGGGGCCCGGGTTGGGTCGAAGAGCGTCTGCTGTGCGATGAGAACGTAGGGTCGTTGCGGGTGCTGACCGGCCACGACCTCAGCCTCCGAGCGTGCAATCTCTTCCAACGTTCCACCGAGGTGAAGAGTGATGGCACGCCTGCACTCGGCGGCGCGCCACGGCACCGGCTCTGAGAGTGCATAGTCGAGCTTGAAGGCTCCGGGACCCTGGCGAAATCTTCCAAGAACACGACGATAGGCAGGCTTCAAGCGATCGCCAGCAAGCGAGACAAGTTGGCTTGGAGCGACGTCGGCCATCGTAAGCTGGCCTTGAAGCTCATCCAGCGATTCGATGCGATGCGAGGTGGTCACTCTTCTGCCGAGGCTTTGAAGATAGCCGATCAAGGCATCGGGGATTGCCTGCGCTCCGCCCTGCGGAATTGGCCAGCCGACTGCGTGCCCGGCTGCGGCGAGCGTCAGTCCGACCGCCGCGCTCAGTGGCTGATCGAGTCTCAGAAACGAGTGAGCGGCAAGCCCTGCGAAGAGTGCACGCGTTCGCGGCCTTTGAAAGTGATGGTTGGCCAGCCGCTCTGCTGACTGGAAGGCCGACAGCCCGAAGCGAGCCATGAGGAGTGGGTGCTTCGGGAGCCTGACGAGTGGGCCGAGGCTGTCCTCGGTAAACTCCTGCCACTGGTCGACGACGGCTTCTAGCAGCCCCCGCCATGCTGCACCATCGCTCCCAAAGGACCGCGCCGCATCTCCG
>CAZZZQ010000449.1:0-3715 GCA_964658405.1 uncultured Sphingomonas sp. | reverse complement strand
GCTTGCCGTTGACCAACAAATTCCGTTCTACATGGATCCCGCTGGGCGGCGATTCGTCAACCAGCTGTGGCACAAAGACCTGCTCATGCACCTGACGTATCTCGGTGACCTGGTGATCGCCTCCCCCTGCATCAGGGGCGCGATCCCTGCCGATGCGGTACTGATCGACGGAGACCCACGTTTCAGCAGTCTTTCCTACGTCGACCTTCCCAACACGCAAAGCCTTGGTGAGATGATCGGTTCGCTTCCATCGCTGGTGCGAACACTGTTCAAGGCCATCCGGCAGGCTGACATCATCCACACCACGATCGCCGGCTGGCCGTTTCCAATGGGCTGGCTCGCGGTCCCCCTGTCCATCCTGTCTCAGAAATATCTGGTGATCGTGGTGGAGTCAGCGCCATGGCGAATTCGCGAGAAAGCCTCCCAAAGCTGGAAGGCCAGAATACGCTCCGTCTTTCAGGAGTACATCGGATCATGCTGCGTCAGGAGAGCCGATATAGCGGTATTTACACAGGATGAGTACCGTAAAAGTCTTCTGCTTGATAAGTGGACGGACGGCCATGTCATACCGGCATCCTGGATCGACGACTCTATTGTGATCACCGACGATCAAGCGGACGATCTATGGGAGAGTCGTCTGGCAATCCAACCGCCACGCCTGCGAGTGCTCTTCGTGGGGCGGCTTGTTCGCGATAAAGGTGTCCTGGTCTTGCTCGAGGCAATGCGGCTTCTGGCGTCAGAGAACAAACAGATCACCCTCGGGATTCTCGGTGAGGGCACTCTCCTTGGCGAATGCAGGGAGGCAGCGGAGCTGTGTCAGGGTCCCACTAAAATTGAAGTTCTCGACAGCGTGCCGTATGGTCCAGCATTCTTCAAGCTGCTAAGCACCTTCGATACGGTCGTTGTTCCGTGTATCTCGGATGAGCAGCCACGCATTGTCTTTGACGCGTACTCGCAAGCGCTCCCAGTGCTGGCCACGGACACCCCGGGACTTCGAAGCTGTATCGAACAGGGAAGAACGGGGCTCTTCGCAAAAGCGAATGATGCGCCCGCTCTGGCAGGTCTGATGAGCAAAGCCCTGCACAGTAAGCGTAGTTTGCAATCGCTGGGAATGCAGGCGCTCACGCAGGCCAGATTGATGACACACAAGCGCATACACAGAAGTCGTTACGAACTACTCCAACGCATGCTGGGCGATTAAAGTCTCAACCGTGCGGGCACCTTTCATGGAGCCTTGCCTGCTGATCGTGAGGACTGCCCCGTCTCCATCCTTATAAGTTGCAAGAATGCGACGCGGTACTAAAGTATCTTTGCTTGCTCAGGTGCATGACTTTCGGATTACCTCGGAAAAGCCCGAGCTACTATCCTTGCACTAGGGTCGTTAGCTAGTTCAAGTGGAATCTACACTCACGGCCTCGAAGGGTAACGGATCTCCACTCCGTCACTGAAGTTTGGAACGTCAAACAGGAGTTTCGTGCCCCAGCCACCAGAGCACCCCTTGATCCCACAACTCGCAGTCGTTGTTATAGGCAGGAACGAAGGAGATCGCCTTAAAACTTGTCTCGAGTCGGTTCTTACAATGAACTACCCTCAGGCCTCTCTCAAGATCGTCTATGTAGATTCGAACTCTGCAGATGATTCAGTCAGGATGGCGACAGATCTCGGAGTTGATACCATTCCTCTAACGAGGGGCACGATGACCGCCGCTCGTGCGCGAAACGCCGGCTGGAAAGAGTGTAGAGCTCCCTTCATCCTCTTTCTGGACGGTGATACTGTACTTCACCCCGACTTTGCCCGTCGTGCCCTTCAGCCCATGTCGGATCCGTCGATCGCGGGGGTCTGGGGAAATCGTAGAGAGTCGAACACCGGTGGCTCTCTCTACAACGCCGTCTGCGATCTCGACTGGATGTGCAGCCCCGGCTGGACGCCCTTCTTCGGAGGGGACGCTCTTGTCCGCCGCGCAGCCCTCGAGGCCGCAGGAGGCTTCGATGAGACCCTGATCGCTGGAGAAGAGCCGGATCTCTGTCGCCGAATGAGAGGCCTGGACTACCGCATCCTTCATATCGACGTCCCGATGACCTGGCACGACATGGCGATCGTTGGCTTTCCGGCCTACTGGCGACGTTCTTTGAGAACCGGGCACGCCTACGCGCAGGTCTCGGCTCGCTATCAACAAACTGCTGACCCGCTTTGGCGCGAAGAGAGCCGCCGAAATACAGTGCGAGGGATACTTTGGATCGTGGTGCCGATCACGTCGATAGCCGCATCGCTGCGGACCGCTTCGATCATCCCGATAGCTCTGCTGTCGATCGCTGCCGCTGTTCTGATGAGTCGCAGTGCATGGAAGATAAGATGGAAAACCCCTTCAAAAAAGATCCTGATCATGTACGGTCTACACTCTCATCTTCAACAAATACCCATCCTCTTCGGCCAGATACGGTTCTGGTCCATGAGAGCGCTGAAGAAGCAATCACGTTTGATCGAATACAAGTCGACGACCTGGCGGTGACGCGAAGTCGAGGAGAAACTGCACATGACTGGTAAAAGCCTCTGGCCAAACCTCAGGGAGGATTGGCTTACATACGACAAAGACCTCTCCAGGCGTGGCCTTTGGGCCATGGTGCCCTACCGGTTCGGACGATGGCGCTACACGATCGCCTCTCCGATCATCAGGAAACCCCTCTCGCTCCTCTATAAGACGATGAAGATCCTGAGCGAGATCATCACCCACGTCGAACTCCCGTGCGAAGCCTCTGTAGGATCCCGCCTGAGGATCGAACACGCATTCGACATCGTGGTAAGTGGCGATGCAATCCTCGGGGATGACGTAGTGCTCCGCAATGGCGTCACCATCGGTCTCAGACATCGCGGCTTCAGGGGCTCACCCTGCATCGGGAACCGCGTCGATATCGGAACAGGTGCCAAACTCCTCGGCGCCATCACGATCGGCGACGATGTCGTCATCGGCGCGAACGCGGTTGTCCTCTGCGATATCCCGGCAAATTCGATCGCAGTCGGCGTTCCCGCGCGAATCATCAAGCGGAAAGAGTCCCGACAGAACGACCTGCAGGTTTACGTCGAACACGAGTGATTCACGCCATCCACCCGTTCTTGATCAACCGGCATACCGGGCTACGGCAAGAGTGTCTCAACGGACGTCATAGAAAAGGGCGGCAGCGTGATCGCTGTCGTGCCTGTGCGCCCGAGGTCGACGGTCTGCCTGCGAGTCTTGACATTCTCTGCCACTTCGTTCGAATCGGTAATGTTAGCGGAGGTCAGGGTCCGCACAACAACGCTGCCGTGGGGTGCGGCAGACCCACCCAGGGAGACGGTGAGGCTCTTGCTACGGCTGAGATTGAAGAGGATGACGGACGATCGCCTTCCATCAGAGAACGCAAAGCTCTGAAGCAGATGTGCTCCCGAAAGGTGAATCTTGCCATTCCGGCTTAGCGGCTGATCCCAGGTTGGATCTTCGCCAACAACCTCCGTTTTCAGCATGACCGGAAGGATCGCCTGGTTCGCCAACTCCTGTGCCAGAAAAGAAGGTCGAACGCGGTCCGTCTGTCCTCCCATGTCGATGACCGTTCCCCAGATTGGAACCGTTTCACTCGCATGCGTGAGCGTGTTCGTAAATCGAAAGACATTGCCGCTGAGAGTAAAGGTGTTTTGGTCCATGATCCCTAGGTCTCTCATCATAAGCAGCATGTGCTCAATC
>CAZZZQ010000448.1:0-3732 GCA_964658405.1 uncultured Sphingomonas sp. | reverse complement strand
CGGGTGTACATGAGCTGCCACAGCTTCTTAAAGTTGGCCGCGCCCTGGTTGCCCCCACCAGATCCGCATCCACCTCGCCTCGATCGGCCACCCCCTCGCCGGCGACCCCCTCTACGGCCCCACCGGCCACCCCCTCGCAGATCTCCCCGGCCTCCCCGGCGACGGCGGCTACCTCCTCCACGCCCACCGCTTGAACCTCCACCACCCCATCACCAACGAACCCCTCCACCTCGAAGCCCCCGTACCACCCGGCTTCGCAGCACAGCAGGTCTAGGCCTCTTCGCCGGCCCGCGCAGCCGGAAGGCTTACCATTCCGTCTTTGCGCCTCAGCAGCCGGTCACAGCTCTCGCTGAGGCCGTGAATGTGGAGCGTCTTGCCGGCCTCGCGATAGCGTTTCGCAAGCGCTTCAATCGCTTCGAGAGCGGACGAATCCATAATCCGTGCATGGTCGAACTCAAGAAACGTCGCGATCGGATCGGTCTTTGGGCTGAACATCGCCGTAAACTGCGCCGTGGAGGCGAAGAACAGGCTGCCATGCAGGCGATACGTCTTCACACCCCTGGACTCAATGATCTCTGCCTCAAGCTGCTGAGCATGATCCCATGCGAACACCAACGCGGCGATCACAATCCCCGCCACCACGGCCACCGCAAGGTTCGTGAGAACGGTGACGGTCGTGACGAACAGCATCACAAGCGCATCATGCCTGGGGATGCGAGCCGGATAGCTGACGACATTGCGCAGACTCTTCCAGTTGAAGGTCTCCGCCGCCACGACGAACATCACTCCGACAAGAGCGGCGAGCGGAATGCGCTCGATGAGCCGCGATCCAACAAGGATGAAGGACAGCAGAAAACCACCGGCAGCGATCCCGGAGAGCCGCCGTCTTCCACCCGCGTTGATGTTGATGATCGATTGTCCGATCATGGCGCAGCCGCCCATCCCGGTGAACAGCGCGCCAACCAGGTTCCCGAGACCCTGTGCCATGGATTCACGGTTGGGTTCTCCAGCACTGTCGGTGAGCTCGTCAATCAGGTTGAGCGTAAGCAGTGTTTCGACAAGGCCGATCGTAGCGAGCACAAGAGCGTACGGCAACGTAATCCGCAGGGTCTCCCACGTGTACGGCACGCTCGGGAGATGAAAGCTCGGGAGCGCGCCGTGGATGGACGCCAGGTCGCCGACCGTCCTCGTATGGATGCCCAGCGCAAGAGCGCATCCCGTCGCCGCCAGGATCCCCGCAAGGGCGGATGGAAACGCCCTCGTGAGCTTCGGCAATCCCACCGTCACCACGACCGTAACGGCGATCAGGGCGAGCATCGTAAGCAGCGCTGATGCCGGCAACCAGTGCTGCGTACCATCCGGCAGGTGCTGCCGCAGATGCTGGAATTGCGCAGACGCAATGATGATGGCAAGGCCATTGACGAACCCGAGCATCACCGAGTGCGGCACCATGCGGATGAGCTTGCCGAGACGGAAGCCGGCAAAGATCAGTTGAAGTATGCCCGTGAGAACGATGGTCGCGAACAGGTACTCGACCCCATGCTGCACGACGAGCGCAGCGGACACGACAGCCATCGATCCAGCGGCGCCCGAGATCATTCCAGGACGACCCCCGAACACTGCGGCGACCAGGCAGAGGATGAACGCGGCATAGAGGCCGTTGAGCGGATTGACGTGGGCAATGAGGGCGAAGCCGACAACCTCCGGCACAAGAGACAGCGCAGCCGTAAGGCCCGCAAGGACCTCTGACTTGATGGTTTCGATCTTCAAGGAACTACCTTCCGCGGATAGGCATGGCGTCCGCGCAGCGGCGGGGCTTGCTGTTCAGCTGGTCCAGCATGTACGACTCTTCTCGTTGGCTGCGGTATCCGTCTGGATCGCGCTCATAGCCCAAGGATAACGCAGCAGCCCGTCGTCATGGAACGACTGCTCCACGGAATGCATACGCTCAACTCACGCGCCGCCAGCCCCAAGCTGCTCATTCCTCATCCGAAGCTCCTCCTCCGTGTCCGGAACAAACATCGCCAGCCCCGCGTGAATGGCCTCCGCCTGGACCTGCTCGACAAACGGCCGCAAGCGATCGTCATACTCCTGAAAGGCCGCCGCAACATCCCCGTGCGATCGTGCCATCGCGTCGGCCAGCGCAGTCGCTCCGATGATGGCCAGCGACCCTCCCATCCCTGCCGCAGGCGAAGCGCAATAAGCAGCATCGCCCACAAGAGCGACCCGGCCCTTCGTCCACGACGGCATCCGGATCTGGCACACCTTGTCGAAGTAGAAGTTCCCGCTGTGAGCCGCCGCCTCCAGCAGTTCAGGCGTCCTCCAGCCTTCGCCGCGGAACTGCTGAAGAATCATCGCCCACTGCTCATCCTGGTCGCGATAGTCATACGGAATCTCCTCTTCCGAATAGAAGGAAAAGATAATGTCCGTCTTCCCGTTGTACGCAGACAGCATCACAACCTTGCCCGGAACGTTGTACATCTGCGCCGTATCCTCTTCGATCAACAGCCGGTCGACGATCGAGATCGCTGAATAGTGCTCGAGAAAATGCGTGTACGCGGACTCCTCTCCAAAGCACATCCGCCGCACATTCGAATGATGGCCGTCGCATCCGAACACCAGCGAGAAGGTCCGTTCCTCCCCACTCCTGAACCGCACGGCAACCTCCTCTCCGGCATCCTCAAGGCTCGCGATACTCTCGCCGAAGAGAAACTCGACCTCGCCCTCCACCGCTTCAAACATCATCTGCAGAAGGGCGTCCCGTTCAATCTCATACTCCGGCTCCAAAGCCTGCTCAGCGTCGGATCGAGCCGGCATCGTCACAATACTCCCGCCCCCGGCATCCAGAAATTCAACCGGCTTCGCCTTCAGGCTGCTCGCCTGGATTCGCTCCAGCAGGCCCATCCGCCTCACAATCTCGACCGTCCGTCCCTTGATGTCGACAGGCGACCCGCCCATCTTCAACCCCTTCGCGATCTCGACGACCGTCACGGCATAACCAAGCCGATTCATCCAGAAGGCCGTCGCAAGTCCGGCAAAACTCGCCCCCGAAACAAGCACCTGCAAAGCCTGCCCCTCAGTCCGTGAGGTCCCACCGCTCTCCCGCATCCTCAAATCAAAACTCATTGGCTGTCTCCATAACTGTACTGAGTACATTTATATACCATGTACAATTCAAAGAGACAGCATGCCAGCCACGCCCCCGGATCGTCAGAGTCGAAAGCGCCTCGCAACGCGGCAGAAAATCTCGGACGCCGCCTCGCGTCTCTTCATCGAACGTGGCTTCGACAAGGTGACCGTGGATGAGATCGCAGCAGCCGCCGACGTCGCGCGAATGACCGTCTTCAATCACTTCGCCCGCAAGGAAGACATGTTCTTCGATCTCGATGAACAGGGCCGCGAGGACCTGCGGACCGCCCTCGAGAAGCGAGACCCGGGAACCTCGCCCGTCGAAGCCCTTCGCCTCTTCGCCCACGAGGCGATCTCCAAGCAGCTCCCCTACGTCCGCTTCTTCGAAGAGGGCAGCGAGCTGTTCATGCAGACCATCCTGCAGAGCGATGCACTCAAGGCCCGCGCCCGTGCGATCCGCGACGAACTGACCGCCATGCTGACCGCCGCGCTGGCCACCGCCGCCAGCCGCAAGCACTCCGATCCAGGCGCCACCCTCGCAGCCACCCTGCTCGTCGCGACCTGGGAGGTAGCGTTCCTCGAGGCCCACCGCATCTTCCACAC
>CAZZZQ010000447.1:0-3754 GCA_964658405.1 uncultured Sphingomonas sp. | reverse complement strand
AGAGCTCTGTGATCCCCGAGCCACACCCATGCACTCGTTCCGACAAGAAGCACGAACGTGGCCGGACTTGCGTGAGCCCGAAGCGGACTCAAGCGTTGAGTCTGTGGTGACTCGATCTGTGTCGAAGCAACGGAACGGTTCCATTGATATTCATCGCCCCGCTTCCTGCCTGACGCCACCCTCAAAGTAGATACGCCTGAGGCCCTACCCTCCGTACCGGGCACACTGCCTGCATGATCCAAAGAGGCGATGCGTTCATCGGCGAAGAGTATCGTCGCTATCACCGCAGGCATCAGATGATGTTGCACTGGAAGCTGGTAGAGCGCAGAGAAGACGAGGGCCTCTCCAGCGAAGATCATCTGAGCTGCACAGGAGTACAGCGCGAGAGCAGTCAGGAGGATTGCGCAAACAATCCCGAGCCGGGGCCTGGGTTCGAACTTCACGCTAGGCAGCGAACCCTGTGAAAAATTCCCAACCATAATATGTTCATTCTTTTTCATAGGCAACTCGGTCGGAAAGATTCGATAAACTCTAGGTTTTCAGGAATCATCTTGAAGCAAGTTCAGGCTAGTCTGCAGAACTACAATAAAGACCTAGTATTAATAGCAGGTGGAGACCGGAAGCAACAGCCTCAGACCCCCTTTAGATCGGGAACCTCTGCAGAGCTTCTTAGACAACGTTCCTTGGCTGGTCAGCATGCCAGCACGCCTGCCCATTGTGACAGTTGTCCATCACATATGAAACTTATATTTTCCTGGTAAGCCCTCCCCGGCTCTCTAAGTAGAGCCGCCTTGTCGACCTTGAGCGCCGTATAAAGGTAAGTCGACAAGGCGGCGGAACGCATCGGACAACCACAAATACGAAGACGACCAGCCCCGATCCGAGGAAATCGGCCAGAGACTTGGTCACCTCTCGGTCTGATACGCTTCAATCCACTTTTAACATGAAGCCTCTGTCGAAACAGACAGTAGTCGCCAGTGTAAGACGGCCTATGATGAACCTCGCGACTAGAGATTCTCAGGTTGCACACATGCATGTAACCGCTTGCGGCCCATAGGAGGCGAATGAACCGTCACAATATTACCCGGATCATCATCCCTGCATTCATCATCTTCGCTGGATTGGTCTCCGCACAAGGGCAGACCGCACCAACCGGAACAGATGCCGCTGCATCGGCAAACTCGGCTCAAAATATTCAGGCCTACATCAGTCTGCTGCGCTCCAATGTCCGCCAGGATAAGGCCGAGGAAGTAGGCATCGTTATGCACTTAAGCGCAACCGACGCCGCAAAGTTCTGGCCTATCTACGAAGACTATGATCGCGAGCTGTCCAAGCTGAATGATCTGAGAATCGCAAATATTCAGGACTACGCAAACTCCTATGACCAGATGACCAGTGAAAAGGCAGATGAGTTAATCCAAAAAGCACTGTCGTACCGGAAGCTGCGCTCGGAACTTTTAGCCAAAACCTATGAGCGAGTCAAGCAAACGCTGGGTGGAGTTGAGGCCGCACGCTTTATCCAGATCGAAGATCAACTTCTCCTGATCATCGACCTTCAAATTTACTCTTCGCTTCCAATCGTCTAGATCGCCCTTACGTTTCGCCAGGAGCCAGCACATGGCAGTAAGAACGACATTCCCGAAGACGCTGTCTTGCTGCCTGCTACTTGCAGTGTCAGCACTGACTGCTGCTGCACAAAATGGCAAAATGGTCCTGGTCCCCGCAGGCACCCGCATCCTGATCCGCATGAACAACAGCATCGACTCTAACAAGCAGCAGGCGGGGTACAAGTTTACCGCCACCCTTGAGACAAACCTTCAGGCCAACAACACAGTCGTGGCACGAAGGGGTACTCCGGTATACGGTGTTCTCACGGTTGCCTCCTCAGCGGGGAAGATGAAAGGCAGCTCGCAGCTTGGGCTTGAGCTGACAGACATCTACATCAACACCGCTTCGTATCCCCTGCTCACCAGCATGTACCAGATCACGGGGAGCGGAGAGGGCTCGAAGACTGCGAGAAAGGTTGTAAGCGGAGCGGGCCTGGGTGCACTCATTGGAGGCATAGCCGGAGGAGGCAAGGGAGCGGGAATCGGTGCGCTCGTGGGCGCTGGTGCCGGGACCGCGGTCGCTGCAACGAAGAGCGGGCAACAGCTGTCTATCCCGAGCGAGTCGCTTCTTGAGTTCCGTCTTCTCCAGCCAACCTCACTGCCGATCTCCCGGTAATACGACCCCCGCCGGCCCTGATCCGCGCTGCGCCTCGCTACCCGTTGATCATCACGCGCGTAAGGGCGCTTGCGATCAGGGCAAGCTCAACGTGAATCCGGTTGTGAGCTGGAACGAGTTCTTCCTGTACCCCACCTGGGGGTTGTTTAGAAAGGTATCGATGGTCGCAACAGAGAAGCCAAGAATCTTATAGAGCGGAAGCCGGATTGACGTCGTGCCGGAGGCCGAGAAGGCATTGAAGTTGTTCCAGGCCGGATCGAGCGAGAGCTTCTCTTCGAAGGTGAGCTTATCCCACTTGTGTGTGTATGCCTCTGTGAGTGTTGAGCCGATCAGGTTAAGATTCAGCTCCGGAACATTTGCCGTTTTGTTGAATCGTTGACTTTCGTAGTGGAGGTCGGCAGTGAGGTCGAACTCAGCGGCCACCGTCTTGAAGAAGGCAGCTCCAACGCCACCCCCATACGTTTGCTGGAGGACCAGCCCCTGCGAAAAGTTGTGGTCGAAGGAGGTCGCCTGCAACAGGTAAACCTGTCGGGTCATGTACTCGTCGCGCTCAGCGTCTACATGAAAGATGTTGGTGACAGTATCGGGATCTCCGGGCTGCGTCGTCTTGCCCGCACTCAACGTAAAGTTGAGGGTCGTCCGAAGCTTTGGATCCAGCCACGTCACTGTCGGAACCTTACGCTTGAGCGCTGTATCGACCTCGAAGAGATAGCTGTTTTGAGTAGCACGAATGACGGATGTTCCCGTAGTCACGTGCCCCGTCCATCCCGACGTAAAACCTATCTTCCGCTGCGTTTCTTTCTGATAGGTCTTGTCATCTACAAGAAAGCCAACCTGTGAACTTTCGATCTCTTTACGGGGCACTCCGCCGGCCGCGCTTGATGCACGCTTGTCTCCGGCCTGAGCTGCCCCGTCTTTGGGTTCCTTCGGAACTGGAGCCTGTGAGACGACATTCACGCCGCCCTCTCTAATCTGAAGAAATCCCTCCGCCACCTTGGAGCGATCCGAGATCTTCTTTGTGCTCTTTGGGATGACCGCAAATGTATCAAGCGAGTTCAGCTGCTGGATGCTGTCCCACGGCACCGTGATGACGCCCGTCAGCTCACTCTTAAATTTGATCTTTGCTCCGGTGGAGTTTAAGAGCTGACCCGTCAGCCTGTCTCCATTTTTAAGAATCAGCTCTTCTTTGATTAGAGCCGGTTTTTTCTCTGTTAGTGCAGTGGGATTTTTATCGGGCTGCTGCGCACTCGCTGAAGGAGATGCACCGCAGTAAAGCAGGAGGGTCATAACGGCTAGACCAAGACTCATCTCTTGGCGCAGGTCACCGTGGATCTTCCCGGATGAAGCAGACATAGCTTTTGTCACCTCATGTTCGTAGTTAACGTGTCTGCGCTTGAGAGTAACTAGATCACCTTACACCTTCAATCCCACTGATAGCTTTCTTTTTCCTGAGTGTTTTAGCCTTTCGTTTGAGCCCTTCAGCATGGAGGATTTATTCCTGAATATCTCTCTAGTGAATCGCAGGAAGTAA
>CAZZZQ010000446.1:1087-3765 GCA_964658405.1 uncultured Sphingomonas sp. | reverse complement strand
CAGCCGCTTTATGGCCGAGGTCAGGGTTCCGAGCGCCCAGCAGAACGGTGTGGCCGGCGGCGGCGAGCTGGCGGACAAGCTCGAAGCCGATGCCTTTATTTGCGCCGGTGACGAGGGCGACCTTTGCGGATGACTCTGGCATGAAAAGAACTCCGTGGTGAAGATGACTGCTTTTGATGATTAGATGAAGCAACCTTCAGGTTTATACTTCGCATATGAGCACGCTGGTACAACGTCCTTTGCAGCCAAGAAAGACGCCGGTCCAGGCGCGTTCGACCGTCACGGTTGCGGCAATCTCCGAGGCTGCTGTTCAGGTTCTGTTGATGCATGGGCTGGAACGTCTGACGACGACGCGCGTCGCCGAACGCGCCGGAGTCTCGGTCGGTACGCTTTATCAGTACTACCCCAACAAGCAGGCACTCCTGCTGGCCGTGCTGGAGCAGCATCTGGCCCGTGTCACGAGTGCGCTGGAGCGCGTATGCGTCCTGCAGCGATATCAGTCCATCGAGGTGATGGTGCCCGCCCTGGTCGAGGTTTTCGTGACCGCGAAGCTGGAGCGCGCTGACATCTCGGTCGCCCTCTACTCGATCGCCGCCGTGCTGGGTGGGCCGTGCCTGGTCATCGGGATGGCGCAGCGCTCGCGGAAGGCGCTTGAAGCCATGCTGGTGACGGTCCCCGGACGGACCTTCCATGATGTGACGTTCACGGCGATGATGCTCGCCGCAACGCTGGCCGGAACGACCCGCGCCGTGCTCGAGGCAGGAGCGACGCCGAAGATGGTGAGCCAGCTTCGCAAGGAACTGACCATCCTGACGCGGTCGTATCTACTTGGAGCCAGCGAGGAAGTCTCGGCTTGATTCCGTTTCAAACTCACGCAAACGTTCCAAAGCTCCGATGACCAGCTAGACGAAGTCTGCGACATGCTCCGCAACGAGCGCGCCGGACCGTCGACGAAGGCGGGTCACGCGATGAGCTTTGCGGCAACGACGATCAAGAACAGGCTGTACCTGAGCTACGGGATGATGAGCCTGCTCGCGCTGGCGATGGCCGTCTCCGGGCTGGTCATCATCAACGGTCTGGGCGCGGCGATCCAGGGCGTCGGCGTGACCAGCGCTGGGAAGATGGCGGCCGCGGGCAGCGTCAGCACCGACTGTGCCGAGCTGCTTTCGGCGGAGCGGGCGATCCTCCTGCGCGGAACGATGAACGAAACGGCGGGCGTCGACGCGCTGCTGACGACCTACACCAAGAAGCAGGAGGCGATGCGGAAGACGACCGCGCAGCTTCGCTCCCTTGGGCTGGAGGACGTCGAACGGGAGTATGTGGACGCCATGGAGTCGGGTTTGGACAAGTCCGAGGCCATCTTCCAGCAGTACATCTCGCTCGTTCATGCCGACAAGCTGAAGGAGGCCGCGACCACTCAGAACGACGAGCTGATGCCAAGGCTCTCCACCATGGGCGAGGATGCCGCCAGCCTGCTCCGCGCGGAGGAAGAGGCCATGGCGCGATCAAACGATCAGGCCCAGGCGGCGGTAACGCGTGGCCGGTGGACCTTGGTGGTGTTAACTTGTATCACTATCGGAATCGGCGGGTTTCTGGTCCTGACGATTCGGCGCCTGGACGCGCAGCTTCGGCGCAACGTCCACGAACTTACCGACGGGGCAAATCAGGTTGCCAGCGCCGCCACGCAGGTTTCGGCCTCCAGCCAGTCGCTGGCGCGGGATACGGCGGAGCAGGCGGTGATGATCGAAGAGACCTCAGCCTCGGCGGAGGAGATCAACTCCATGGCGAAGCGGAACGCCGAGAGCGCCAACAAGGCGACCATGCTTGCCGTGGACGCGTTCAAGAGTACGGAAGAGTCGAACAAGGCGGTCGTGGAGTGCGTGCAGGCGATGGATGCGATCGGCGACTCCAGCAACCAGATCGTCAAGACGCTGGACGTGATCGACAAGATCGCCTTCCAGACCAACATCCTGGCGCTGAACGCCGCCGTCGAGGCGGCCCGGGCGGGCGAGGCCGGGATGGGCTTCGCGGTCGTGGCGGAGGAGGTCCGGAGCCTTGCACAGCGCTGCGCGCAGGCGGCACAGGAGACTTCCGCGCTGATCGAGCAGTCGCAGGAGAACTCTGCCGTGGGCCGTATGAAGATCGCCGGCCTGGTCACTTCGGGCGAAAAAGTTAATGCGGTCTTTGCCAGTATGAAGGTGCTGGTGGAGGAGATCGGCGTCAGCAGCCAGGAGCAGGGCCGCGGCATCGACCAGATCGGCCGGTCCATCCGCAGGATGGAGAAGGGAACCCAGAAGAGTGCGGCGAACGCCGAGGAGAGCGCGGCTTCCTCCGAGGAGCTGAACGCGCAGTCGAACGCGCTGCGGCATGTGGCCTCTGCGCTCAGTGCGATGGTCGGAATTACGGATCGACGTGGAGCGCGGCGCGGCAGAGAGGATCGTGGCAAGGGCTCGGAGGCTGTTCCGAGGAGAGCAGCAGAGGCTCCGCGAAGGGTCGCCGCCAGGATGGCTGATCCCTTTCCGATGGATGAGAACTTCGCAGAGTTCTAGCCCACGGATCGACGTAGGGGAGCATCCAACCGCGCATGGCAGACAACAATATCTCTTCGGACAAGAAAACCGCGCGCGCAGGCCCAACCCTGGTCTGGATCATGCTTGGGATCATCATTGCGGCCTTTG
>CAZZZQ010000446.1:0-1077 GCA_964658405.1 uncultured Sphingomonas sp. | reverse complement strand
GTGGCGATCGGGAGCCGCCCGTTGCGTGATCTGGCCTTTGTCGCGTTCCTTGTCATCCGTCCGCAACCTGGCGGATCAAGCTCGAAGAGTACACCGGCCTTAAGCTCAAAGTGAGGCCGGAGCTGTTCTAGTCAGCTTCGGCGAGTGAGAGCTTATGGCGCACGTCGGAGCCGCGGATCCAGAAGATGACGTCCTCCGCGATGTTCGTCGCGTGGTCGGCGGCGCGCTCCAGATTGCGCGAGATGATGATCGCGTTCAGGCTCTGCTCGCTCACCTCGGGATGCTGCTGCATGACCTCGACCAGCTCCGCCTGTACGGCGCGGTTGATCTCGTCGACCTCGTCATCCAGCATCAGGACTGATTCAGCGAGCTTTGCGTCTGCTTCGAGCAACGCCTGGATGGCGCTCCGAATCATGACGCCGACGCGGGCTCCCATGCTCTCGATATCAATCGGAAGCGAGATCTGCGGCCGATCCTTCAGCATCTCTGCGCGCTGGGCGATGTTCGAGGCCTGGTCGCCGATTCGCTCGAGGTCCCCGTTGATCTTGATGACGGAGAGGATGAAGCGCAGGTCGACGGCCATCGGCTGCTCTTTCGCCAGCAGGTCGTACGCAAGCTGGTCGACGGATCGCTCGGCGGCGTTGATGGCGGCTTCGATCTCGCGGACGTGGCTACAGAGCCCCATGTCACTGTTAAGGTACGCCTCTAGCGAGAACTCCAACGCCTGTTGAGAGAGGGCGGCCATGGCAAGAAGTTTGTCCTTGAGGGCGGCGAGTTGCTGATGAAAATTAATACGGGGCACGGCATCTCCTCGCGAGCTTTCTCTATTGTGACGTAGTTTGTAACCTCTGTGTATGAATGAGGGGTTACCGGGGAGTGCCTCTAACGATACAGCAGATACGCTGTGCGCCGTTGCACAAACGCAGCCAGATTTGTGCTCCAGCCGGCAACGATAGTCCGGGGATCGTCGCCGGCGGCGAGCGCCTGCATGGTGGCGGTATTGCCGACGATCGTCTGCGCTCTTGCGAGGTTGAACTGCGCTGGGTAGAGGTGCTGTACGGCGGCAAGGAGCTCCAG
>CAZZZQ010000445.1:0-3774 GCA_964658405.1 uncultured Sphingomonas sp. | reverse complement strand
TTGTTCAGGACCTCGAGGCGAACGTTGGCCAGGCCCTTGCCGCCGATGCCGAGCTTTTCAGCGGCGCCGCGGGAGAGGTCGATGACGCGTTCGCGAAGGAGAGCGCCACGGTCGTTGATGCGGACGATGACAGACTTGCCGCTGCTGAGATCGACGACACGGACGAGCGTTCCAAAGGGGAGCGTCTTGTGGCAGGCGGTCATTTCATTTTGATCGAAGGTTTCGCCGTTGGCGGTCTTGCGGCCCTGGAAGAAGGTACCGTACCAGGAGGCGAGGCCGCTGCTGGTGGGGCGGCGGAAGAAGGAGAGCTTCTTCTTCGCGGAAGGCTGCACCGGCTGGGACATGACGGCAGCGGCGGAGGGAGTCACGACGGGCTGCGGTGCGGGTGAGAAGGTGTGCGTTGCGATTCCTGGGATCGACATCAGTACGAGAGCGACCATGGAACAGCCTGCGAGGCGAATTTCATTTGTGAGAATCAAATAGTCTCCAGTGCCGAAACTTCGTTTCCGACCACGTCCAAGTCTACCGTTTACGTCGTGGATCGCCAAGTTTACAGCGACTCGTAAACCTTTCCGAATGAATGGTTTACGTTTTCATGAAAGTTTATGTTGTAAAGGCTCTCAATTTCCATAGTGCAGCAGGCAACCAGAAAATTCGTGCGTATTCACTGGCTTTTGCTGGGTTTTCACGGTCTTCCTGGGTGTTTTGTCGCCAGAACGCGTTGCTGTGATGCTCGATCCTGGGGGCTGCAGGGTCGTACGGGTTAGGAATCGCAGCCGAAGCTTCTAAGCGGTATTCCGTTGAAAAAAGTAGCGCATCTTTAGCTCCGCTGGAATGCCTTGCAGGCGGCATGCCCTCGCCTCCATTGTGTCTGCATCCAACCCAACATGTTGCCATTCAGTGAAGCTGGAGCAGGACAGACGACGTTGGTGATGATGCCGTTTCTCGGCGGAAGCCAGCGGGAGTGGGCGGAGACCGCCACGCTGCTGGGTAAGAAGTATCGGTGTATCACGGTCGATCTACCTGGCTTCGGGGAAGCAGCGAACGTCCCCGGCTATAGCGTGGCCGAGATGGCGGATGCATTGATTGAAACGGTTGCCGGCTTGAAGGTGGAGCGCTACCTGCTGGTTGGTCATAGCATGGCGGGAAAGGTTTCGGCCGTCGCGATTCGCTCGATGATGGATCGGCAGACGGAGCCTCTTCCGATTGGCCTGGTGCTGGTTTCGCCCTCGCCTCCGGGGCCTGAACCGATGACGGACTCGAAGCGTGTGGAGATGCTGCAGTACTTCGGCGGCAACGGCGACTCCCTTCAGACAGAGGACGATCGCGAGAACGCAGAGAAGTACATCAAGGCGAATGCGACTAACCCGATCCATCCGGATGTATTTGAACGGGCCGTCGAGGATGTATTGAAGATGAACCCGGCGGCGTGGACGGCGTGGCTCGAGGGCGGAAGCAAAGAGGACTGGGCGAAGCGTGTCGGAGTTCTCCCGCTTCCGACGCTGCTTGTCTGTGGCAACAGCGATGGCGCACTCGGAACAGCTGCGCAGGAGAAGCATACGCTGCCCCATTTTTCCGGCGGCCATCTGATCACGCTGGATTCCAATCACCTGATACCGATGGAGCAGCCCGATGAGCTTGCGGCCGTGATCACTAATTTTCTCCAGGTCTTCTAGCTCGAACCATAGCGATCAGGAAGGTACTTCATGACAACGGAATATGAATCGCTTATTGCGTCGAGCCGTGTCTCGCCGCAGACCCGCAGTGTTCTGCTGAAGCGGCAGATGGCTGACGATCCGAACTATCTGCCGAAGACTCTAACGGCTGCTCAACTGTCGACGCTTCGCGCAGTGCTTGCGCGAGTGCTGCCACAGGAGGCCGAGGCTCCGATTGACCTTGGTGCGAGGATTGACACCGCGCTGACCGGGGCGCAGGGGGACGGTTGGCGCTTTGCTGCACTGCCTCCCGATGCAGACGCCTACCGGCTTGGCCTGGATGCGATTGATCAGTTGGCGCAGAAGCTGCGGGGAGAGGCGTTCGAGCGGCTTGCGCCGGACGCGCAGGATGCCCTGATCGCAGCGATCGCCGATGGGAGAATGCGGTCGCCGCGCATCGAGCTGCAGACCTGGTTTCTGGATCTTCGTGCAAAGGCGGTCGAGATCTTTGTGGGTCATCCGCAGACGCTGGCACACATGGGCTATAGCGGAATCGCGGATGATCCGAGCGGCTTCGTGCAGATCGGAATGGGCAAGGTTGAGGCATGGGAGCCTGAGACGCGATGAAGCAAGTGACGGACTATAAGACGTACGGTGTGGATGAGGTTGTTGACGTTATCGTGATTGGCACGGGAGCGGGTGGCGCCCCGGTGCTTGCACGGCTGGCGGCTGCAGGGTTGAAGGTTGTCGCGCTCGAAGCAGGGCGCTGGTGGAAGGATCCGATGTCCGACTACGCAACCGATGAGGCGGACGCAGCGAAGCTTTACTGGCTGGACGAGCGGCTGAGCGCGGGTGAGACGCCGACGGCCTTTGGGTCTAATAACAGCGGTACGGGTGTGGGTGGATCGACGCTGCACTGGGGCGCGTTTGTGCCGCGCGTTGATCCGCGCGATCTGCGGATCCGCTCCGAGTTCAAGACGGGTGAAGACTGGCCGCTCGACTACAGCGAGTTGAAGCCGCTGTATGAAGAGGTCGAGCGCTTTGTAGGTGTCTCTGGACCGGCGCAGTATCCGTGGGAGGCTGGCCGCAGCTACTCCATGGGACCGGTTCCGTTGAACGCGCCCGCGGAGGCGATGCAGATCGGGTTTGAACGAATTGGAGTACGGACTTCACCCGCTCCGGTGGCGGCCCTGAGTGAGGCTTACAGCCAACCTGAATACGGGGAGCGACCCGCCTGCGTCAATCGTGGCTACTGCCACCAAGGCTGCCGCAACGGTGCGAAGACGAGCATGGATGTGACGTACCTGCCGGCAGCGCTTGCGGCTGGTGCGGAAATCCGGCCGGAGTGCTTCGTACATCAGTTTGAGCGGGATGCGCAGGGCCAGATTACGGCTGTGATCTATCGGCATGCGGGCGTGGATGTTCGGCAGCGCTGCAAGGCTGTGTTCCTGTGCGCGGGCGCGATTGAAACGCCACGACTGCTGTTACATAACGATCTTGCGAACTCGAGCGGCGAGGTTGGCAGGAACTTTATGGCGCACGTGGCAACCCAGGTGTGGGGGACGTTTGACGCGGAGATGCGGCCGAACAAGGGCTTCCCTGCCTCGTTGATCACGGAAGAGATGATTCGTCCTGCCGATGCAGACTTCGTGGGCGGATACCTGGTGCAGAGCCTTGGGATCGTTCCTGTGACCTGGGCGACGCAGGTGGCGCGAGGTCGCAACCTGACGGGTAAGGCGCTGGTCGATTATCTCTACCAGTACAACAACGTTGCGGGGTTGGGGATCAACGGAGACTGCCTGCCGTATGCGGAGAACCGGATGGAGCTGTCGAGCGAGAAGGACGAGCGCGGAATGGCGAAGCCGATCATCTACTTCAGCTATGGCGAGAATGAGAAGCGTATGTCGCTGCATGCGGAGAAGCTCATGACGTCGGCGTGGGAGGCGGCAGGAGCGCGCGACCTCTGGACCTTCCAGCGATCGGCACACACGATTGGAACGTGCCGGATGGGCGTTGATCCGACGCGATCGGTTGTGAATCCGGTTGGCCAGAGCCACGACATCAGCAATCTCTGGATCGTCGATAACTCGGTCTTTCCGAGTGCGCTGCCTGCGAATCC
>CAZZZQ010000444.1:0-3776 GCA_964658405.1 uncultured Sphingomonas sp. | reverse complement strand
GTCTGGCAAAAGCTGTTCTGGCTGTGCGCGAACGATCGAGCGGCAAGCCAAAGACGCTGCCGGAAAGATCGCGGATACGACGTCGAGGCAGGATCCAGAACCGCTGGATTCGGAGCGTTCGCCAAGATCCGGGTGCCCCGCGAGCGCGTTTCCCCCTCGCACACAATCCAGGCCGAAAGATCAGCATGACCCTGACCGATCCGACGCCGGCCAGCCTGCGCGACGAGGTGGCCTGCACCCTCTACAAGCACGACAGCGCAGAGATCGCCGGTGCGCCTCCCTGGATCGGCAATCGGCTGGACCAGGAGCATTCCGGCTTGCGCGAACGCTACCTTGGTCGAGCCGACGCCCTCCTCGACGGTCCGCTTGCCGCGTTGCTCGCCAAGGTGGCGCGTCAGGCTGAGGAGCGTAGGCTCGTCGAAGAGGAACTGAACGTCCTGCGGCGCCAGCGCATGGGGCCCGAGCGAGAAAGGGAACTGCTGGAGGCCAACAACAGGATACTCGATCGCGCCAGGGCGGCGGAAACAGCGCAGGCTGCCTCGGAGGCAAGCCTAGCGACGGTGCAACGCGAGCGGGACGTCGCGCGTGAAGCCGAGGCCTTCTGGCAGCAGTTCGCCTTCGACGCTGATGACCTGGCCACTCAGCGCCTCTTAAAGCTCACCGCAGAGAAGGCCACGGCCGAGCGCGCTGCCCTTCTGGAGCGTGCGCAGCGCGAGCGGGTGGAGGCTGCACTCCGACTCTTCGCAGACCGCGCCGAGGTGATGCCGAAGGAGGGCTGGGTCTCGGATCTAGCCGGAATGAACCGCGACATCCCGTTGTGGTGGTTCCACGCCGCCCGAGTCGCGCTGGAGCGAGCCGAACCGAGTGCGGCGTTCGTCGACGATACACAGTGACCTGATCGATGCCGACGACGTGCTTGCCGTAGGTCTCGGCCGCTCAGATGAACAACGGGTCGGGGGCCGGGTGGGTAGCGTTGACCTCGGCTCCGCGATCGAGCCGGATCGGGGCGCGATCCTGGTCCCTGTGCTCGTCGGGCGGCACCACGTCGATGCGGGCCGCCTCGATCGGCTCTCCGTCCTCGCCGTGCAGAACGGGAAGGTGGCTGACCCGCGTCAGGATTTCTGGCAGGCGGCTGGGATGCTGATCGATGTGTAAGGCCGATGAACCCTGACGCCGTGCAGGACGTAGGGTGCGCGGTGACGATCTGCTGAAGCGCTCGGAGGCCGCCGGCGGAGACGGCAATCGGATGCATCGCCATCACAATGCTTCCACAAGGGAGGTTGCCCGATAACTTATGTTAAAGTGAACAAAGCTTGGCGGCGCTATGCAGGCCGGACATCGGGCCTGCCTCGATCCGCCTCCCCGGATCGGACATCTGGTTTTGTCCGTAGGAGTGAGGGTTGCCGCGCTACTTTTTCGACATCGAGGACGGCGAGTTGCTGCGCGACGAGACCGGCACGGAGTGCACCAGCCTCGACGAAGCCCGCAAAGCGGCCATGCAGATCCTTCCCGAGATCGCCCGCTACGAGGCAGCCGAGGGAGACCGGCACACCTTCACCGTGATTGTCCGAGACGCCGAGCGCCAGCCGGTGTTCGCGACGACGCTCAACCTCACCGGCCTTTGGCTGATCGATCGATGAGCGAGGACGGCAGCCGACCCTCGCCTACAGTCACCCCGCTCTCCATGTTGACCCGAAAGCTGAAGAGCACGGCCTCCCTCTCGGGGGACGATCACAGCGCGGTCGAGACACTGCCGTTCGTGCTCCGCACCTATGCCGAGCGCACGAGTATCGTTCGCGAGGGCGACGTGCCCAAGCAATGCTGCCTGATCCTGGATGGTTGGGCCTACCGGTGCAGCAGCCTCGACAACGGGCAGCGCCAGATCTCCGCGTTCTACGTTCCCGGAGACATTCCCGACATCGAGAGTTTGCACCTGCAGGTGATGGATCAAGGCCTCGTGGCCATGCCTCAAGCGACCGTCGCGTTCATCCCGCACAACGCGATGCGCACTTTGATCAAGCAAAATGAAAGCGTTGCAACAGCTCTGTGGCGCGATACCTTGATCGATGGCACGCGCTGCCGCGAGTTGGTGACGAGCCTCGGTCGTCGACAGGCAAACAGCCGGTTGGCACACCTGTTCTGTGAGATGTACGTGCGCCTTCAGGCTGTCGGCTTGGCGGAGGATCTAGCCTACAAGCTGCCGACGACTCAAACCGACCTCGCTGATGCTCTCGGTATCTCTGCAGTTCACCTCAACCGTTCGCTGCAGGATCTCAGGAAGCAGGGCCTCATCACCTTCCGTGGTCGCGTATTGACCATCCACGACTGGAACGGTCTCGCCAAGGCTGCCAGGTTCGATCCGGCCTATCTGCACATTGTCCGACGAGCAGGCGAGTAGGTGGCCATGATGCGTCGGACCGGAAGAGGTCGTGATTGCGGTGCGCGATCGCCGGAATGAGCCGGGTCGCGCGCAGCTTGCCGATCAGGTGCTCGAGCGTCCACAGCCATGCGAGGCTCTCCTCCAGCCCGTCCCGCCAGACGCTGACCGAGGCGCCCGTCGCCGCCCGTCGCCGTGGCGGTAGACCACGCGTCCATGCGATCGGCCGCAGCCCTCGCACGCGCTTCCGGCTCGTCGGAATCGGATCTCGGTCGATCGCTGAGGCCATTCGATCGGGTTGAAGAATCGATACGCCCGCCGGATCGGCTTGGCCCTCGTCTCGTCTGGCCCGATCCGCCGAGCGGAGGACGAACCGGGGTCGACGGTGTCGGGTGCGGCCGTCACAGGCGCTCGGCGCATCGGGCAAGCCGCGGAGGGGAGCGCCACGGGCCGTCGAGGGCATGCTCGGCCGCATCGACGGCCCGGTTCGTCTCGACGGCGATCGTTGCGCAAGCCTTTCGCCGGCGCCCTTCCATCGCGGCTCGAGTCCATCCCAATTCGCGGTATGGCTCGCGGAAGGACATGCCGGTCGCCAGCGAGCGGGCCCAGGGTTGCACCCGGGCAACCGACGCCGGCCCGCCGGGCCAACTCCCGGACGTTCCGGCGCGGTGTGAAGATCTGACCATCCGATGAAGGTCAGGCCCGACGGTGTGGCGCAAGGTGCGGCGTGCACGCGAATGCGACCGCTCCGCCCTCGACGCCGGAACGGCCGCGGATAGGTACGGCGGATGCGATACGCCGCTCTCATCACCGTTGCTCTTCTCGCCCTTGGCGGGTGCCAGGATCCCAAGCCGGGTCCAGCCGGACCACCGGGGCCCAAGGGAGAAGCCGGGCCGCCAGGACCACAGGGTACCGCAGGCCTCAACGGGGCGACGGGCCAGCGTGGTGTGACCGGCGACAAGGGCGAGCGCGGCGAGACCGGACCGCCCGGTCCGCCTTTGAAAGGCCTGGTGCGGCAGGACGTGCTCTGCGCAAAGGATGAGATGCTGATCGGCGCCTACTGCGAAGGGTTCGGCGTGCTGCCTTCGGTCACGATCACCGACGGCTTGGCGACCGTCGGGTGCATGGATCTGCAGTCGAAGCCGGCGAAGAACGCGAAGCCGGTCGCGACCTGTCTCAAGAAGCCGTGACGTCGTCTCGGTCCGAAACCTCTCCGGCGATCGTGTCCTGAGGGTTCTTTTTCGGTCCATTCGCAGCGTTGCGAGACGAACCGGCGCCAGATTGCGCTCCTGGTGGAGAGCCATCTGAAGCGCGCCGCCCGCCGGCCGAGTACGAACCGCTCACCGCGATCCTTCGCTAGAGGCTGTTATGAACTGGCTGCGAGTTGAGCCGCCTGTTT
>CAZZZQ010000443.1:0-3778 GCA_964658405.1 uncultured Sphingomonas sp. | reverse complement strand
GGTAGATCTCGGTGTAGGTGCCCTCAAGGTACGTTTGCGCGACGAAGCCGGGGCCCCCGTGGCCGGGGCCCATGATGAAGAGCATATCGACCGCATGCTCGCAGATGATGCGGTTGAGGTGGGTGTAGATGAAGTTGAGCCCGGTGGTCGTGCCCCAGTGGCCAAGCAGGCGCGGCTTGATGTCGGCAGGAGTAAGCGGCCGCTCCAGCAGAGGGTTGTCCTGCAGGTAGATCTGCCCGACGGTGAGGTAGTTCGCAGCACGCCAGTAGGCATGCATTTTCTCAAGCAGCTCGACACTCGGTTTCGGCACGGAAAACTCCAGCGCCCCGCGATCAGTTACGCAGAGCGAAACACTCACCAGCAGCCACCTGGGCGCAGCACGGCAGGAGCGTCTGCTGAGAGGGATGCGCTTGGTGAGTCTCAGAGACACCCACCCCCAGCTATAACGAACGGTGATAACGCTGTGATAAATTCGGTCTCAGGCCGGAGAGATGGCAGAGTGGTTGAATGTACCGCCTTGGAAAGGCGGCGTACTCGAAAGGGTACCCAGGGTTCGAATCCCTGTCTCTCCGCCAGATAGCTCGACTGGAAGCCCGCTCAAGGCGGGCTTTTCTGCGTTTCGGCCAATGTTCATCGGCATGTAGACGAGTCACCGAACTGCCTGTCTGTTGTCAATTGCCCGCCTTTAGGGTTTCTGTCCAGTAAGGCAACGAAGGCAACGTAGACCTTTGCCATGGTCCCCGCGAAGCATGATCGGGACAAGCAAAGGGATCGTCGGAGTTTCCGTCAAGGAGTTTGTTGAAAAAGCTTTTGCTCTTCGTCTGATTTTCCGTTGATTCGTGTTTTGTGTATGAAGAGGCGGCGAGCGGAACCAGGGTGAGGGGTCCAGTTGTGTGACGTTGGACCAGCGAGTTCCTGGGGATCATTCATTGCGGGAGATCCGAAAGCTGACGGACACGGTTCTTGAGTCATTGCGCAGGGAGGTCGATGCGCTGCACTCGGCATCGGGCGGCCCATCGATCGCGCTGGAGTAGGTGCTGCGGGCTCTGTTGTTGCAGGTATTGCACTCGGTGCGTGGGGAGCCCAGCAGATCGGCATCTGGACTACAGCCTGCTGGTCCGTTGGTTCTTTGGCCTGGGAATGGACGCCGTGGTACAGAACCAAGCGGTGTTCTCGAAGAATCGCGACAGGCCGCTAAACGCGGACACGGCACAGCAGTGCTTGGCCGAGGTGAAGCCTTTGGCGAAGCACTTCCCGAGCGATGAGCACTTCACCGTCGACGGTAAGCTCCTCCAAGCGTGGGCATTACGGAAGAGCTTCCGCAAGAGGGATAGCTCTGTGCGGTAAAACTGCTCGACAGTGCGTTTCCTCGCCTTCCTGCAGCCGCGTCATAAGACCAGAAGGCGCTCGCCCAAGACCCCAACGGCAGCTTGCGTCTACACCGAAGGCATCGCTTAAACGCTATCTTTCATTAGAGGAATAATTGCGCTGTTGACAAGCGTGGTCCTCATCGCATATTCGCTACCCATTACCTGTGAGGACGGTTCTCGTTAGGAGGCCTAGTGACTCGCAATCTACCCGGGGGCAAGCGCATGACAGCAGGGCCGGTACGACTTCGGTGTTTCGTAACCGTTCTTTCACTTGCACTACCACCGGCAGCGCTAGCGCAGGGAACCACCGGCACTATCGTTGGGCACATTAAGGATTCCTCTGGTGCGGCTATCGCAGACGCCCACGTGAGCGTTGTGGATACCGATACGCAGGAGCAGCGCTCTACGGTCACAAATGAGAGCGGCGACTATTCGGTTCCACTTTTGAAGCCGGGTAACTATGAAATTACCGTTGAGGCGAACAGTTTCACGACCGCAACCCAGTCGGGCATCGTGCTAAATGTCGCGCAAACGTCACGAACCGACCTCGCTTTGCTGCCGGGCGGCGCCGCAGAACAGGTAAACGTATCGGGCCAGACTGTGACCCTCGACACCGATAGCGCAGCAGTCGGTGAAGTCATTGGCGGAAAACTCATCGGCGACCTTCCTTTGAACGGCCGCAATTTCCAGGATCTTCTCCTGACGACTCCCGGAGCAGTGAATAACGGGGGTGGAGAACAGGGCACGCAGCGCATTGTCATCTCCGGCGATGGAAACAGCTCCATCGGCGTGGGCGGTGCTCGTGGTGCTTCCAATGGATACACCCTCGACGGCACGTCAATCCTCGATGTTGGCGAGCAAAGCCCAGCCTTCCAGCCCTCTCTCGATGACATCTCCGAATTCAAGGTCCAATCCAAGGTCTATTCGGCAGCGTACGGCTTTAACGCCAACCAGGTTACGTTGAGCAGCAAGGCCGGCGGCAACGACTTTCACGGCTCGGCCTTCGAGTTCCTGCGGAACACCTACGTCGATGCGTCGCCTCATGGCAGCGTTAAGGGTGTCACTGTTCCGCTATTGCAGCAGAATCAATTTGGCTACTTTCTTGGCGGTCCGATTCTCATCCCCAAGGTGTACAACGGACACAATAAGACCTTCTTTTTTGCGAACTACGAAGGCTTTCGCCAGAACACTGCCGGGAATGGATCCGTCGTGGTCCCGGGCCTCGACGAGCTTGCAGGCAACTTCACGCAGGCGCAACTGGGTACTGTACAACCAAGCGGCGCTCGCACGCAGTGCGGTCACACCTATAACGTTGGCGATTTGCTGCCGTTATTCGATCCGGTGTCCGGATGTCCATTTCCTTCGAATGGCGGCGTTTACAGCATCCCGGACAACCGAATCTCAGCAATCGGACGCCTTGCGCAGCGACCGGGGCTCTACTTCCCGGCAAACGGCCCGAACGTCACTCCCGGGGTCCGCGGAGGCAACAACTTCTCGGTAAACGCATCGACTCAGCTGGTGTTCGACCAGCAGAACTATCGCATCGATCAAAGCCTAGGCGCGGCGGACACCTTATTTTTCCACGCCGTCAAGCATGACGAAACAGAGCTGCTGGGAGCGCAGACCCCCGCTTCGGGCACCATCCACATCCAGCCCGCGCGCTTTTACACCCTGTCAGAAACGCACACTTTCTCTCCAAGTTTCACAAACCAGTTCCGCGTCGGCTACATCGAGGCGCAATCTGGGTATCACGAGCCCCTAGCAATCACTTCGGCTGACCTCAATTCCCTTAATCTTCCCTCGCCTTATCGCCTGCCGATCGATGGCTACCCACGACTCCTCTTCAGTTCCTCTCCACAGAACGACGGGATCAATCCGAGCGAAGTTTCCTACGAGTCCCCGGTATCGCACTTGTCCTCGACCTGGGACGGTAGTGACTCCGCATACAAAACAGTCGGTCGGCACACACTGAATTTTGGCGCTCAGCTGCGCCGCATCCATTACAGCTACCTAGTAGGCGGTGGCCTGGGTTACTTTACTTTCAACGGTCAGTACTCCGGCGACGCTATCGCTGACCTGTTGCTCGGCTCGCCAGCCGGCATTAATACCGTTCAGGTCGGCCCCCTGGCTAGTCCAACTGCCGGTCTCACCGGCCATATTCATCTATCGACCTGGGCTACCTTTCTGCAGGACGACTGGAATGCTTCGCCCAACCTGACGCTGAATCTTGGCCTGCGATATGAGTACAACGAGACGCCATTCGAAGAGCAGGGAGATATGTTCTCCCCTGATCTATCCGCACCTCAGGGTGCCATTTATGTGGCGAACAAATCCATCGTGTCGAGCTACGGCGGAACCAACCCATTTGGTGGCGGCGCACTCTACGTTTCTCCTGCAGGCAACAGTGT
>CAZZZQ010000442.1:0-3779 GCA_964658405.1 uncultured Sphingomonas sp. | reverse complement strand
CCGTCTCTCGTGCTCATGCAAAACGCCTCTAGCGACGCCCCTGGATGGTCTGCGCCCGCCCCGAGGACTGCGCCTTGCGGCGAGCCCGCTTGGCGGCAATCTCCCGCATCTCGCGCCCAAGCGACGTCTTGTTCATCACCGCCTGGGTCGCAATGCCGATCAGGTTTCCAACCGCCCAGTAGAGCGCCAGGCCCGACGCGTAGTTCCACGTAATGTAGCCCGAGAAGACCGGCATCATGAACGCCATCATCTTCTGCTGCTGCGGATCGACACCCGGCGAAGGCGTGTAGAACTGCACCAGGAACTGGCTGACCACCATGACGATCGGGAGGATATGGTACGGGTCCGCCGACGAGAGGTCCGGCAGCCAGAGCCAGTGCGCCTGGCGAAGCTCAACCACCTTCGGCAGCATATACAGGAATGCAAACAGCAGCGGCATCTGGATCAGCGTCGGGATGCAGCCGCCGAACATGTTCACTCCATTGTCCTTCTGGAGCTGCATGATCTCGGCGTTCATCTCGTTCCGCTTCGGATCCGTCACCTTCAGGCTCTTGTACCTGGCCTTGATCGCGTCCATCTGCGGCTGAATCCGCTGCATCTTCAGGCCGGAGTGCATCGTCTTGATGCGCAGCGGAAGCAGAATCGCATTGATGATGACCGTCAGGATGACGATCGACCAGCCCCAGTTTGCAGAGACATGCTGCTGGATGAACTGCAGCGCCAGAAACAGGATCTTGCCGATCGCACCGAAGAAGCCGAAGTCCAGAATCGGCTCAAGCGTCACGCTCGAACCCGTCGCGTGGATGCTCTTCAGCACATTGACCGCCTTCGGTCCGGCGTAGATCCGCGTCTGCGTGTGGCCGCTGACATCGCCCAGCGCAGCGCCGAGGATCGGGACGACCATCGCACCCTTCGCCGGCGTTCCCTGGCCAAGGCCGTTGTTCCGCTTCGCCTTCGCAACATCGATCTGGTCGTGCAGCGTGGCAAGCGTCGCCGTATCCGGCTGGTCCGGAAGGAAGACCGCCGCAAAGTAGAGATCGCTGACGCCGGCCCAGTCGAACGGACCGTTCTTGGTCGCGCCGCCCGAGACGTTCTTGATGGCATCATGCTCGACCTTGCCATTGGCGCTGTAGTCCACCTGCGCGCTGGCGTACGACCGTGCATCCTCTTCATCGCCAAAGCCGCCCGGCCAGCTGATCAGCGCGCGGATCGGAGCGCCGTTCCGCGTCACCTGGACGTCCGCATGCAGCACGTACGTCTCGTCAAAGGTGAAGGTCTTGGTGACCGCGAGGCCGTTATCCGCATACTTGAAGGTCAGCGATGCCGGGCTCGCAAGCGTGCCGGTGGCCGAAGGAATGTAGAGCACCTGGCTCAGCGCGGTCGTCGTCGCAGCGTCGTACGTGTACAGCGAGAGCGGGTAGCCGAACTTCTGTGCGGCCTGCTCATGCACCAGGTCCAGCGGCTTCCCGTAGCTGTCCTTGTACTTCTTCAGCTGCCAGGAGAGCACCTGCGCGCCGCGATTGGTGAACTGGATCCGGTAGAGTTCGTTCTCGACGATCGTCGTCGACTCCGCTCCAGCCACCACCGCGGCCGTCGCTGCGGCCTTGCTGCCGGAGTCCGGGCCAGCCTGCGCGCCAGCTGCAAGAGCCGTCGCCGGAGGCATGCCCTGCGCCGTATTCGCGGCCTGGCTGCTGCTTGCGGCCGGGCTGGGAGAGGCGGTCTGCGGGTTGTGCTTCGACTTGTAGAACTGGAGGCCAAAGAAGACCGCGACCATAACGAGCATCATGACGAGGAGCGACTTGTTGTCCTGCCCGCCCTGCTGCGTGGGATTTTTGAACTCTGCCAAGAGAACTTCCTATTCTTTATGGAGCATGAGACTGCGCTGCGCGTACGCAGGCGCATTTCCTATGGTAAATGGTCCGGCGTAGAAGACCCGTAAGGATTCGGCACAGGATCCAGCCCACCTTCCGCAAACGGATGACACCGGGCAAACCGGCGCACCGCCAGCCACGACCCCCGCACCGGACCAAACCGCGCCAGCGCAACATACGCATACTCCGAGCAGGTCGGGAGGTACTTGCACTGCGTCGGGCTGACCGCATGCAGCACCGGCGACAGCACCGACTTATAGATCCCGAAGAGCAGACGAGCGGCCAGGCCGGGTTGTGGGTCAGAATCTACGATCATTCGAGCCGTTCTCAACGATAATCCAACTGATGTGGCGATTTTGTCACGTTCCAACCCCCCGGCGCGCATCTGAACTCTCACGGGATACGTCTCAGCCCTAGAGAACAAGGGCAACACTGCCCGACAAAGCATCCCACCTGCACCAAGCCCCGGGGAATACGATGGACCTGATCGGCGTTATTGCGCACCATGGATACGCCGTCACGGCCGCTGTCTTGTTCTTAGCCGCCATCGGGATTCCCATGCCGATGTCCGTCACGCTCCTCGCAGCCGGCGCAGCCGCCCACGGAAACCTCTCCGTCCCCGGCATCATCGCCAGCGGCGTAGCCGGAGCCCTCGCAGGCGACTCCCTCCTCTACTTCGGCGGCCGCTACACCGGCTGGTGGCTCCTGGCCTGGATGTGCCGCATCTCCGTCAACCCCGAGGGCTGCATCTTCACCTCCGCCGGCTACTTCTACCGGCGCGGCCCCAAGACCCTCCTCTTCTCAAAGTTCATCCCCGGCCTCGGAGCCCTGGCCGCCCCGCTCGCCGGCAGCCTGAACATGCGCTGGTCCCGCTTCATCCGCCTGGACGCCGCCGGGAACCTGCTCTACTGCTCAGCGTGGATCGGCGTCGGCTACCTCTTCAGCCACTCCCTCCGCCAGATCTCCACCTGGATCGCCAGCGCCGGCCACGCCGTCCTGGCCGTCGTCCTGGTCCTAGTCCTTGGCTATGTTGCGACGCTCATGATCTTCACGCTCCGCGCCCGCCGCTACAAGACGATCGACAAGATCACCGCCGAGAACCTCTACGAGCGCCTCCAGGCGGCCACGCCGGATCGGCTGGTCATCATCGCCGACGTCCGCAGCCACGGCTACTACGACCCCGGCATGCAGCGTATCAAGAACTCCATCCGTGTTGAGCCGCACCGCCTGAAAGAAGAGCTGATCGCCCTCCGCGAGTTCATGGCCCCCGAGTGCGAGGTCTATCTCTACTGCAGCTGCATCCGCGACACGACAAGTGTTCGCGTCGCGCACATGCTGAAGCAGGAGAACTGCCACGCCCAGGTGATCGACGGCGGCATCAAGGCATGGATCAAGGCCGGCGGCGCCCTCGAGCTCGTCCCCGAATCCGACGTCCATCACCTCCCCCGCTTCGAGTAACGCGAAGCGTCCAAAACCCCACGAAGTGGCGCCCGCCCGGCGTCAGGGCGCTGTTGCCTTTGTCTCGCCCGCAGACAAACCAGCGAACCGGGTCGTCGGAAACGCATCCGGATAGTTCTTCTGGATAAACGCCGTCATCCCCTCCCGCACCAGGCACCGCAGGTCAAAGTTCATGCTGGAGTTGCGGCTGCTCATCAGGCAGCGCAGCTCCATCGTCTTCTCGGATAGATTCGTCACCTGCAACCCGCAAACCTTGCCATCCCACAGCGGCGAGGGATGCACGATCCGGTCAAGCTCCGCCCGCAGCTCCTCCACCGGAATCGAGTAGTCGACATATAAGAACGCCGTCCCCATGATGTCCGTATCCTGCCGGGACCAGTTCTGGAACGAGTTCTCGATAAAGTAGCTCAGCGGAACGATCAGCCGCCGCAGGTCCCAGATCTTGATGAC
>CAZZZQ010000441.1:0-3785 GCA_964658405.1 uncultured Sphingomonas sp. | reverse complement strand
CGCCGTCACATGTTCCGCGAAGTCGATGTCATGGACGAGTGGCTCGGCCTCGGCAAACCCAGCACGCGCAACGCAATGCCATGGCTCGCGGCGACCGTCTTTCTGGGGCTCGTCTTCCTCGTCGGCCAGTGGGTTGCATGGAGCCAGCTGGCAGTCCAGCATGTCTTCTTCCGCTCAAACCCGAGCAGCCACTTCTTCTTCCTGATCACCGGCGTGCACGGAGTCCATCTGTTCCTTGGAGTCGCCGCGCTGATCGGTGCCCTGATCGCGCTTTACACCTCAAACCAGATGGAGAATCGGCAGGTCTACGTCGATTCCGCCGCATGGTACTGGCACTCGATGGGCGTCTTCTGGATCTTCCTCTTTGTGCTGCTGGCCTTCTTTCAGTGAGACAGAGGCTATTCAAAGCTGCACTGACAGCTTGCCTGCTGCTCTCCGCCCCATCGTTGATCGCCCAGGGATGTGCGCAATGCAGGGATAATGCCGCGGCGACCCCGCCAAAGACCCAGGCCGCCTACCGTCACGCCATTGTGTTGCTGGTCGTGACGGCAGGCAGCCTGTTTACGGCGACCGTATTTTTGCTGAAGAAGCAGCCCTAGGATCTTGCGGCGCTAGTAGCGGCGGAAGGGCAAAAACTTGCCCGACATGCCAATCTTGACGCGGTCGCCCTTTGGATCCGGCTCGCGTTCGATGGACATGTTGAAGTCGATCGCGCTCATGATACCGTCGCCGAACTCCTCTTCGATCAGCGCCTTCCAGGTCATGCCATAGTTCTGGATCAGCTCGTAAAAGCGGTAGATGAGCGGGTCCGTCGGAGGCATGATCGCCGCTGCACCGCGCTCCGGCGTGACGGTAAGCCACTTCGCCTCCTCGGGGGTCAGCTTCAGAATGGCTCCAGCCTTGTCAGCCTCCTGCTGGGTCAGAACCGACTGGCCGAGCAGGGCTGCCGTGTAGATGATGGGCGAGCAGTCGCCGAGTTCCGCTGCTATTCCCTTCCAAGTCAGTCCAAGGGCTACCTTCTGGCTGGCGATCTTCGCCGACACTTCTTCTCGACTCAACATGCGCAGAAACTCCTCCGGTCTCTAATGTAGAGGCCTTTGGAGGCGCAGGTCATTCAAATCAAAGGATTTCAGGAAGATCAACGCAGATGTTCGTCGCACGCAATTTACCGCAGCATCCACACCGCACCGTGAGGGGTGCGTGCAGGAGCGAGCCGAATCGCGGAACAGTTACTTGCTAACGCTTGCGCGCGGGTGCTGCCTTTGCTGCAGTCTTCTTGGCCGGGACTGCCTTTGCCGGAGCGGACTTCGCCGGAGCAGTCTTCGCCGCCACCTTTTTGGCAGGCGCAGCCGTCTTCTTCGCCGGTACAACGGCCGTCACCTTCTTTGCAGGAGCTGCGACAGCCTTCGCGGGAGCCTTGACGGCTGCCTTCTTTGCGGGCGCTGCCGTCTTCGCCACCGCCTCCGCTCCCTTTTTGGGAGCAGGAGCGGCGGGTGCCTTTGCGGGAGCTGCAGCGACAGGCGCAGCCTTGGCAACAGGAGCAGCGGTCGCTTTGACGGGAGCTGCCTTTGCCGGAGCTTTGACCGCTGGAGCCTTCACGGGAGCGGGCTTTGCGGCGACGGGCCGGACATTCTCCGTCTCGTCGTCATCCTCATCCTCGTCGTCGGCATCATCGTTCTCTTCGGCATCATCCGGATCGGACGGAGTCTCGTCGTCATCGTCGTCGTCATCATCCCGCGAAGGACGCTTGACCTCGGCCTCATCGTCGAGATCGTCGTCGTCAACGACTGCCTTCTTGCGGCCCTTCGCACTCTTGGCATCCTTCTTCGGGGTGCGCGGACGGCGGACGTGAACAGTCGGCGGCGGTGCCGGCGGCGAGTAGACCTCGAGGTACGCCTTCATCTCCTCGACAGTGCCAAGCTTGCCGTCCATCAGCTCGAAGAACAGCTTGTCGACCAGTTCGTCGAAGCCGGCCAGATCGGGAACGATCCGCATCTCCTGCATCAGCGTGTATGGAACCTTGTTTCGCGCCTGTGGCCACTCGGTATAGAAGCTCTTGAGCTTCGCCTGGACCGCACCGCTCTTCGACGAGTAAGCGACCCAGAGGACGGCCTCGGGCTTGCTCGAGACCAATAGCTTCCAGGCCTGGGACGGGGCTGCTGCACCCTTACCGGTGAGTTGGGTTGCGAACTCCTTCGCATCGGCTTCGAGGGTCTCGATCTCGGTCACGAAGCCGGGTCGGACGAAGCTGTGCTTCAGATCTGCGATCTCCTTCGGAGTGAGCTTCGCGGTCAGCAGCGGAAAGTTTGCCGATGCGGCTTCCGGATGGATGCCACGAACCTGCAGCTGCGTCTGGATCTCGCGCAGCTTCTCGAGCTCAGGCGCATTCGCCTTGGCGACCGTCAGAGCCGGGAAGAGGTGCTTCATCCAGCCCTCTTCTTCAAGCTTGCGCAGGATGCGCAGGGGGTCTTCTTCGTGGAAGATCTCCTCCGTCTCGTAGCCACGGTGGAAGTCGTCGAGGGCACTGATGTACTCCTCTTCCTTACCGGTCTCGTAGCGAGTCTGCGTCTTTTCGTCCATCGTCCAGCCAAGTCGGGCTGCAAAACGAGTGGCCCGAACCATGCGGATCGGATCTTCAATAAAGCCGTAGTTGCTGACCAGGCGCAGCTGCCGATTTTCGATGTCGGCAACGCCGTTCAGCGGATCCATCAGAAGTCCATACGAGCCCTCGTTGAGGGAGAGCGCCATCGCATTCGCGGTGAAGTCACGCCGGCGCAGGTCATCGAGAATTGTCGCAGCTTTGAGCACAGGCTTGCCCGGCTTGGGATACTCAGCCGAGAGGGTGCTTCCGATCTCTACGCGGACGCCGCCTTCGAAGCGGACAAAGAGCGACTGACCCGCTGCAACTTCGCCGGTAACAACGCCGCCGGCAGCTTCAATCTGCTTTTTCAGGGTAAGAGCATTGCCCTGGACCACAACGTCGAGGTCACGAACCGGTGAGCCGCTGGTCAGATCGCGGACCGCTCCTCCCACGAGGAACACTGTAAGTCCTTCAGAACGTGCAACCTCACGTACAACCTTGAGAGCGGCCTGCTGCGAAGCAGAGAGCCGGTTTTCAAGCAGATAGATATAATCGGCCATACGTACTTTACACTCCGAACCGGATAGGTCCCGGGTTGACCTAAACTCCATCTAGTCAACAATTTAGAAAGATTCCTGCTACTAAAACCAAAATGTAAGCGTATCATAGCGTTGGCGCGCTGACTACTCTACTGCACCTATTTCGCTGCGTTTTCGGTGAGATCAAGATCGATCAACCGAGGGTTTGTCTCAGACTCACATGGCAAATGCGCAAAAGAAGGTTATCGTGCGGCGATTTACGGGCGATACCCTCGCTGGGTATCTTCCCCTGGCCGCCTTCGTCCGGCAGGACGGTCCCCAGCCTTTTCTCGATCTTCTGGACTTGAGCGGCCGCGTTATTCCCTTACCCCTCAACGACATCAAGCTGATCAGCTATGTCCGCGACTTCAACCTCACCGACACGATCAACCCCGAGCGCCTCACTCGACGCACCTTCCTTGCACGTCCGCGCACCGAAGGACTGTGGCTCCGTATCAACTTTCGGTCCGGGGATCTGCTGGAGGGCCTGGCGTCAACCGACCTTTCTCTCCTTTCGGGCATGGTCGAAGATCTCGGCATCCACGCCACACCGCCCGACGTTCGATCCAATACCCAGCGAATCTTCGTTCCTCGTTCGGCGATCGCAGAGCTCCAGTTGATCGCGG
>CAZZZQ010000440.1:0-3786 GCA_964658405.1 uncultured Sphingomonas sp. | reverse complement strand
ATGACGACGTTCCGGACCGTCCGAGCCGGTCGAAGTTGGCGGTAACGCCGTTTTCTGTGCACTAGTGTAGGCAAAAGCCAATTGGAGGTAGACACCTGCAGTAGGCGCCCCGCCCGTGAATATTCCTTTACAGTGCTCCAATAGCCGTAACTGTTCGCAGGATACCTAGTTCAGTAGTACCTATTGCTCCCGTGTCATTGCGACGAATACAGGCCGAGACAGCTTGAGTTCCTTCCGGATTCCCGGACCTCGCATCATTACGTCAAGCGTATGCGGGCCGGGACGGATGGTTTCAGTATTCAAAGCTATTTCCACATAAGCGAGGTATCCAGACCCCGAATCAACCTTGAAGGGAATCTCGTGTTCGGCCTCAATGGAGCCGGACGCAGAGCGAAGCATAAAGCTTGCCGTCCACTGATCAGGGGGATGCTTCTCTAACTTTGCTGACGGATAGAGACGCACGAAAGCATGAAGCAGGTCAGTCGATTTGAATTGATTCGTCGGCTCAGGTTTCAGACGGCAGTCCGCAGCCCGCATCGGATCAATCTGGAAGTGTGCTCGATCCGCATCGTTTGTTTCGGCGGCAGTACGTCTGCGTAAACCTCCAGCCACTCCATCGTCTGCACGACAAACTTTACCGACAATCAGGCTGCTGGAAGCGATCGCTACGCCCTGCGGATTTTCGATCGTAATCTTCTTCTCCGTGGAGGCGAAGACCTTTCCGTCCTCATCGTGGACAGCGACGCGCCAGATGTAATGGCCGGGATGCAGGTGTCCATCCCGCTCCCAAGTAACGCTGCGGCCATTCCAGCTTGCCTGCACGTCGCGTTCGAGCACGAAAGAAGAGAGGTTGGTGTCCTCTACCGACTCAGCCACCATTAACTTTCGGGGGCTTGGCCCCTCACCGGTCCATTCGACGAGGCAGCTCATCGGAAGCACCGGCTCCAGCCCCTCGCGCAGTGGGAAGTAGTCGACTTGCTGATTGATCCGGAAGTCAGACGATGGCACAGGCTGCCGCGTGGCCTTCCTGACGCGATCCATGACCTCCCTCGACATCACTTTGCGCTCAGAATCAAACAACGATCCAATAGGGGCGACATCAAGAATCGCAACCCGTTGAGCATGATTGATGAGTCGCACCTCAACAGTCGGTATGCCCTTGTCACGATCTGCCGGGTTCAAATCAAAGGTCAGCAAGTAGTTCTCATCGAGATCACGATGGATGTATCCAGCCAGGTCACTCAGCGAATTCGAGAAGCCGCCCATTGTGTCCTTCGCCGTCTGCATCATGATCGAGGTGCGATAGGCAAAGTAGCTCAACCCCGCAGTCTGCCGGGGATCAACCTGCATATTGAAAGAAGGCCTGCTTCCCATCGCCGGTCCGTTGCCACCTGTGTTCACCTGTGCTGGCTGAGCGTCAGCAGCATCTCCGCCAGGTATGAGCACATCTGGTCCCCCCACATTGGCGATGTAGATATGCGCCCCGATGTGTTGAGCTACGTCGGTGAGCGACTCGGGGCCATTGTGGGCCAGGACCTGGTCATTGCGGCCGTACATGGATTCTGACAAGGGGTTCATGGCGAGGATAACCTTGGGCCCATCAAAGCGCTGCATCTGGCTGATCGCTTCTTCGGCCTTCGTGAGCCACGCACCCTCCCACCTGAAGCTTGCTGGAAGACCGACATCGCTCGCATATTGTAACGGCTCGGTCGTATGATCCACTACGTCGAGATTAGCGAGGAGCTGCGACCGCCCGTTCGTGAACGGAGTCAGCTTTCCATTGGCATCAAGGATGCCAACTCTCCAGGAAAGCAGTTCGTTCGACTGCTTCGAAAAGTATTTCTCAGCCGCATGCACACCGATCGAATGGACAACCGGTTGATTGGGAGGAAAGACCAGCAACACCAGCGGAACATGCGGCGAAGGTAAGGCGCCTGGGGCTTGCAACCGGCCACTGCGTTCTGTTCCATTCACCTTGAGTACAAAGTCTGTGCTCTGCAAATTGTGAGGAGTCACGCCCGACGCATCGAAGACACGGAGCGATACTGTCGCCGACTGGGCCGCGCTGAATCCATCTCTCCGCAAAAGATCAAGCTCTCGGTACGATGAAGCGTCGGACGCTGCCAGCGCGCTCCGATCATGTGCGGATTGCGCAGAGGCAGGTGAAGTCATCGTTGGAGCTGCCGTCTGTGCAAGCATGAGTTGCTGAAGATTTTCGTTACCGGCAAGTGTGCTTCCGCCAACAAGAGCAAGCCGAAAGATACGTTTCAGCAATTTCATAAATCGCCGATCCTTGATCACATAGCTGCACAATTATAACTTTTTTGTAGAATAGGTAATCTCCCTCCCCGGAAGTCGCTCTACGCACTCCCAATGGTGATCCGCGAACGCACAGCCTCACCTAGTTGACGGAGGATGGAGCAGTTCTGCAAAGTCGGTGTTTTCGGCAATGACGACGTTTTCGTACTTCGAGCCGGTCGAAGTTGCTCAAAACGCCGTTTTCAGGGCGCAACGGCAAACGCGTTCTTCAATTGCTACCTGATCCCGGAAAAGCTGGTGGCTCTAAAGTGGAAGATTGGGATCGTCTCGCGTATCATGGCGGCCATGTACCACGTGCGACTGGGCCTTCTCATAATGACCTTTGTGCTATTTGCACGCCTGCTCATGGCCGCACAAACGCCTACAAAGACAGCAGCCCCTACCGGTAGGCACATCACGGTCCCTGCTGAAGGCGGGCTAATCTTTAAGATGAAGGTGAACGGTCAGGGACCTTTTCGGACCGTCTTCGACACTGGCGCGGTCAATGTGATGAGCACAAGTTTTACCCAGCAGCTTGGTCTTAAGATTGATGAGAAACCGATCGACTTTGGGGCCATTGGTGGCCGCGTAAGAGCAAGAACTGTCCACGTTGACACGCTTACCATCGGCGAACTGAACATTATGAATCAGACGTTCTATGTACTTGATATCCCTTCTGACGCGGGCACTCCTCAGATGCTCGTTGGCTGGGAGTTCATGCAGATATTCGCCATTGAAATGAACTTCAGGCGTAACGAGATCACCTTCTTCGAAGGTACACACTTCCGCTATGAGGGTAAGGGCGAAGCGGTGCCGATCTTTCTGCATACGAACGGAAATGGGATCGATGTGGATGCGAAGATCGACGGGATCAAGGGCCGTTTCCTTGTTGACTCCGGTAACCAGAGCGGAACGGGCCTAAGCTCGGGCTTCGTTACCCAGAATCATCTCGTGGAAAAGCTCCATGCACGCTACCGCGGGTATAACGGCCGTGGTTTCGGGGGTGACTCGCCGCCTGCATGGTATGTACGCCTGCACAGCTTTCAGATCGGAAAGCTGAAGATCAAGGGTCCTGTCTCGCGCCTGCAGACCGCAAGGGACAGCTTCAACGAGAAGCTTGCCGGCAACATCGGCCAGGACATTTTGAACCGATTCATCGTCACAGTTGATTGCAACCATGCAGTGATGTATCTCGAAAAGACTCCGCTATGGGATCAACCAGCGAGCTTCAATCGAACAGGAATGCTCGTCGATTACAACCATGACTCGGATGAAATCAAGACCGTGTTCCCCGGGAGCCCCGCTGAGGCTGCGGGCCTCAAGCCGGGAGACCGCATCCTCACGATCAACGGCATGAAGCCGTCCGACGACCCGAACGAACCACTCTTCAAGCAGGCTGTCGGCACGGTCCTTCATCTGCAGGTGCAGCGAGGCGAGACCGCACAGGCATACGACGTCACGCTGCGCGATCTCCTCTAAGCGAGCCCT
>CAZZZQ010000439.1:0-3789 GCA_964658405.1 uncultured Sphingomonas sp. | reverse complement strand
ATGCCTACGAAGAGCTGCGTGCCGTCGCTGGAAAGAGACAGCTTGTTCGGGTTCGTTCCGACCTGGATCGTTCGTGTGATGGAGCCCGTGTTCGGGTCGATGGCAACGACGGCGTTACCCCCCTTGCCTGCCGCACTGACGGGGACAGAGGCGTAGATCAGGCCGTCAGCCGCGTTGTAGACGATATCGTTGTTCGCGATCGAGAGGTAGGTGGTGTACAGCTGGGCCGCGGTGGTGCCACCACCCGGAGCGGGCGTCGTCACGGTGACAGCCTCGTTTCCAGGGGTCGCCACGGCCTGCGCCGGGAAGTTTGCAGTGAGCTGCGTCGAGGAGACGAAGGTCGAGGGAATCGTGACGCCGTTGACGGCTACGGTCGAGTTCAGGGTGAAGCCCGTGCCGTTGAGCGTCTCTGCGCTGGCTACACCGATCGGTCCTCCGGCCGGATAGAGTGACGTCAACGTTGGAGCCGGAGGATTGGCGATCGTCAGCGTCACACCGTTCGACAGCGAGGGGCTTGCGTTCGGCGTGTTGACCGTGAGCGTCGCAGTCCCTGCCGTCACAAGGTCAGCGGTCGGAACGGTTGCGTTCAGAGCGGTTGTGTAGCCCGTGCCCGTGTAGTACGTGCCGAAGGTGGTAGGCAGGCTCGTGCCATTCCACTGCGCAATGCTGGTCGAGGTGAAGTTGGTTCCGAAGAGGGTGACGATCGTGCTGCCGGAACCCGCAATGACCGAGGTCGGTGTAATCGAGGTGATGACAGGCGTGGCCGGCGGAGTCACGATGCTCAGCGCGGCAATCGGAGAGGTTCCGCCACCGGGTGCTGCGTTGGTCACAGTAACTGGAAGCGTCGCGACCGTAGCCTGGTCCGCTACCGTCGCCGCGAAGGTAAGCGTTGTGCCGTTGACATACGTCGTTGCGCGCGCCGTGCCGCTCATCGTAACCACCGAAGCAGGGACGAAGCCGGTGCCGGTGACGGTGATGGTCGCCGCAGTCGCGGTGCCCTTGTTGAGGGTCGACGGGGTGAGCTTGAGTGCGCCCACAGCCGGGTTGATCACGCCCAGGCTTGCCGCTGCTGAGGTGCCGCCAGCCGGAGCCGGGTTGACGGCGGTGAACGAGAGCGTACCGGCGGCGAGGAAGTCGGTGGACGGCAGCGCGGCGCTGACCTGCGTCGCATTGATGTAGGTGGTCGAACGCGCGGAGGCGTTGACGTTGATCACGCTGGACGGAACAAACCCCGTACCCGTCACGGTAACCACGGCGGACGCGGTTCCAGCGACCGCCGTGGTCGTGGACAGGGAGCCGATCGTCGGCACAGGATTGTCGACCTCGAGGTTGAGCGCGGCGCTGTTATTCGTGCCGCCATTTGTAACCACGATCGGGAGCTGAACGCCGTTCACAAGCTGCCCGGCCGGCACGATCGCCGTCAGCTGCGATGCGCTGACGTAGGTCGTGGCCTCGGGGGTGCTGCCCGCTACAACCGTACTGGTGCTGGTAAAGCCGGAGCCCGAGACGGTAAGAGTCGTCGCTGCGGAGCCTGCATTCAGCCTGGTCGGGCTGATGGAGCTGAGGGCTGGAGCCGGTGTCGTAGGAGTACTTCCGCTGGACGCTGAAATGCCCGTAGCGCATCCTCCAAGCAGGCCGGATACGGTCAAGGTCAAAGCTAGGAAGACAGGACGGAGGACGACCGGGGACGAAGCGCGCGACAGAAAGGAGTACACAGGGACCGACCTTCAATTTCAGAGGGATATGATTGCCCCCACCTTACAGTACGGAGACTGCCGGCAAAATAATCTGTCGTAACCTCTCCCACACCCGGCGACGGACCCTGCGAAGATGACTCGTTCTCTGGCTTGATGCGATCTGCTGCCGGTGGTGAGCTCCCTCGGATCAGGCGAGTCATCAGCCCGTCAGCCCATGCCGTTCCCTGTAGTCCGCGCGTGCCTGCTGCAGCTGCTTGTGGTGCGTCTCCGCCCAGAGCCATACGCTGCAGAAGGCTGCGCCCAGGCTCTCTCCAAGCGGTGTCAGCGCATACTCGACCCGCGGCGGAACCACCGGATGGACGGTCCGCGTGACGAAGCCGTCGCTCTCCATCTGCCGCAGGGTCTGGGTCAGCATCTTCTGGCTGATGCCTTCGACCAGCACCGCCAGCCGGCTGAATCGAACGACGCCATGCTGCGCCAGCGCCTCCAGCAGAAGCATGGTCCACTTGTCCGCAATGCGGCCGATGATCTCCTCGACCAGGCGGTCGATCTCCGGCGTTGAACGAACCCCCTCCGGCGACTCAAAGCGGAGTTTGCCCGTGACTTTCTTTTGCAGCGTTTCTCGCATCCTAGCCATTTCTAACCCCGTGGTGCGTGACCCACCTATCAGTGCCTACTTCCCATAAGAGAGTGACTCTCTTACAGTAACTCAAGAGGAGATTTAAGAGCATGAACATTAAAGGCAGCAACACCATTCTCATCACCGGCGGAGGCTCAGGCATCGGCCGCGGGCTTGCGGAAGCCTTCCACAAACTAGGCAACACGGTCATCATCGCGGGCCGGCGCCAGGCGACGCTCGACGAGGTGACGGCGGCCAATCCAGGCATCCTTTCGGCGGTGGTCGACGTGCAGGATACGGGCAAGCTGAAGGACTTCGCGGCGGAGATCACCGGCAAATATCCTGCGCTGAATGTGCTGATCAACATGGCCGGCATCATGAAGCCGGAGAACCTGAACGAGGCGGCGGACCCCGCAGTGATCGACGCGACGATCGCCACCAACCTGACCGCACCGCTGCACCTGACGGCCGCTCTGCTTCCGCACCTGAATCAGCAGCCGGAGGCGACGATCATGACCGTAACCTCGGGGCTTGCCTTCACGCCGCTGGCGATGACGCCGACCTACTGCGCGACCAAGGCGGCGATCCACTCCTGGTCGCTCTCCCTGCGCTACCAGTTGAAGGACACAGCGGTCCGTGTTCTGGAGCTTGCGCCGCCCTATGTCCAGACCGAGCTGATGGGCGAGCACCAGGCCAACGACCCGCGCGCCATGCCGCTGACCGACTTCATCGCAGAGGTCATGCAGATCCTCGAAACGCAGCCCGAGGCGAACGAGATCCTGGTGAAGCGCGTCTACCCGCTCCGGTTTGCAGGGGACTTCAATGCAGAGAAGTTCGAGAGCTTCTTTACGCAGTTCAACCAGGCGATGGCCACTCACTGAGTCTGTGCGGGGAGCGGCACGACGCTCCCCGCTGCTTCCAGGATGCGGTCTGGCCGTCCGCGTCGGTGCAACGTTCAGGCCGGCGTATCGCTCCGGTTACTGTATTCGACGGTGCCATACCAGCGCAGGATCTCGCCGTCGGCGCCGAGCTTCGGGGTACCGGTCGAACGCATCCATCTCCACTCACCTTCAAGGTCGCGGACGCGATACTCGATGTCGATGGCCTCGCCCGTGCGCAGCGAGTCCTGCATGGTCTTGACCGTCGCTTCGAGATCCTCGATGTGGACGGCCTCCAGCCATTGCAGATTCCGTATGCGGTTCTTACTCAGCTTCGCCGTGCAGACCCATCGCGAGCTGGGTTCGAGGCTGTTGCCGTCTCGATCCATGATCCATGGGACCTTGTTGCCGGTCTCGAGCAGATGTTCGTTGTAGTTCTTCTGAAGCTGCACATCGTTCGCAGCGCGCTTCTGATCCGTAATGTCGAGGACGGCGACCGAGATTCCGATGACCTCGTCCGCCTCATCGAGCGCGGGAAAGAAGGAGACCAGGTCGGTGCGGATCCCGCCGGACGGACCCATCCCTTCAACCTCGA
>CAZZZQ010000438.1:0-3799 GCA_964658405.1 uncultured Sphingomonas sp. | reverse complement strand
CCATCGGGCGTCCGACGAGGCTGAAGCAGGCATCGACTGGAACCCACCCTCGACGTGGTCTCCCATGGGCTCGAGGCACCTACCTCGCTGCTCGGGTCCGATAGCAGATGTAGCCGTAGGGGCCGTACCACCGGCTGCCGTGGACGCACGTCGATGCGAGCGGTCGCATAACGCCGATGTTGTGCGGCGGAAAGCCATCCACGGCGCAGATGGGGACAGCGCGAGCGACCGGTCCCTCGATCGGGCGCGCGCCGACATCTGTCCCGAATATCAAACTCGTAGTCAATGCTAGAGCAACGATCAGCTTCGGACGTCCATTCATGGTCGGCGTTCATCTGTATGCGAAATCTCAATAACGTGAGATGCGTCTCAAAGTTCAATCTGAGGAAATGCATGCCGATTTAAGAAGATCGAGCCGGTCGATGCCTGCCACACAGGAACGTTCCGGCAGACAAGATTGCGCCTCCATCTGAGAGCAGCCCTATTCGTCGATAAAAGAAGCAAGAACGCTGAGCGGCGTTTCGCTGAAGACGCTGTGGTGATCGTCCGGTCCAGCCGACGCCACAAGATTAAAATTGGTCGACCCATCAGGTTGATCAGTAAATTTTAAGCAATATAATTATCATCCAAAATAGATTCCGTCTTTTGACTCAAGAATAATCCAAAGCCTGTTTGCAGAAAAATACCTAGTTCGGCACTCGGTTGTCGCCCACTAAGCTGATAGCAGGTAGCCATTGTACCGCGGGACTGGATCGACGACGTAGGGTCTCATACCTGCAAAGTAAACGTTTGCTTGAGAGTGGTAAGTTGATGTCCCGCATAGCGCAGTACTGTAGGAACGACGAGCCTGGGTAGTTCCGTTTTTGAGAACATCGCGGACCGAGTCCTACGACACGGTTGGATCGGAGGTGGAACGTTCGATTCGGGCCGAAAGGCCAGGGTCCGCTTCCCAGCTAACCCAGTCGTCCGACGCTGCTTCACGCAAGCCTGAGAGCGGACGTTCCCAGGTTCCGCAGAGGGTCGGGGCAGTGCGAAAACGTATGGGTCGAGCTGAAGCGGAGACCGATCGTCTAACTCGTGGACTATGGCCGGCACAAAAGGTGGTTTTGCGAACCGCCGCCTGCTGATGTCGCCTGTCTGCGCTGCTATGGACAGAATGCCTCTGGAGAAGACCCTTCTATCGACGCAATCCGAGCCAACGTTTTCACACAGCCGCGGTCGGAAGCGGTCCTCGAACGGTCAAGCTCATTGAGATAAGACCTTAGCAAGGACCAGCAGCCCGTGCTCACGAGGAATGGGCGATGCCGGTCTTAGATGTATGTCGAGGCGAGGGCCGGCGAGCCTTCGAGCGCGTGGGCGAGGACTTCCAAGCCCTGCGTGATCTGCTGTCGGTTCGTAGGTCCGCCGAGACAGAGGCGTACCGCCTCGGGGGGCGTCCCCGCCACGCAGAAGGGGTCGCTACCGACGACGCCCAGGCCTGCCGATCGGCCCTGGCTGGCGAAAGCCGAGCGTGTCCAGCCTTCCGGGAGCGTGATCCAGACGTGGAAGCCGTGCGGATCGGCGGTGTAGGTCCCCCCCGGGAGGAGCGAGGCCACGATGCGCTGGCGTGCCGCCGATTCCTCGCGGACGAACTGCACAATGGCGTCCGCCGTGCCGTCCATGATCCATCGCGTCGTCAAGGCCGTCGATATCGGCGAAGCCATGACCGTTGCGGCTCGTAGGGCACCTGCGAGGGGCAAGGCAGCTCGAGCATTCGGAGCGATCAGGAAGGCGAGCCGAAGGCCGGCGCCCAGGCACTTGGCCACGCCTGCCACATAGTAGGTGATCTCGGGTGCGAGTTCGGCGAAGCTCGGCGGCGGGGTCGGGCAGATGTGCGCGTAGGCGTCGTCCTCGATGATGCTGACGGCGTAGCGCCGCGCCACCGCGATGATGGCCTCCCGGCGCGAGCGGGACAGGGTCGCCGTGGTCGGGTTCTTCAGCAGCGGATTTAGGTAGATGGCCTTCGGCGCGACCTTGGTGCAGGCGGCCGCGAACGCGTCGGGGTCGACCCCTTGCCTGTCCATCGGCAAATCGACGAGGCGCAGGCTCAGATGGGCGGCGAGCGCGCGAATGCCCGGATAGGTGATGCGCTCGGCGCAGATGGTGTCGCCCGGCCGAGCGACCTGACCGAGCACGCTGGACAGGGCGCTGTGCGCGCCTGGGCAGATCAGGAGGCGCTCCCGCGTCGTTTCGATCCCGCGTCCGCGAAGCCATCGCAGCGCCGCCTCCTTGTCCCCGTCCGTCCCGCCGAAGGCCTGGTAGCGCAGCAGGTTGGCGAGGTCGCCCGACAGATCCGCGAATGAAGCCTGCATGCGCGCCTGCAGGGCCGGTGCGTCGGGTCTGGAGGAAGGTTCATGGTGAAGTCGACCGGTCCGACCCGAGGAGCGCTGGCACCGCCTGAACGAGCCGCGCGGGCCGGATCGACCACGAAGGTCCCCTGACCGACGCGTCCCTCGACCAGGCCGCGCTTGTGAGCCTCGACGTAGCCGCGCGACACCGTCGTGAAGTTCAGGTCGAGCGCCTGGGCCAGTGCCCGCTGGGTCGGCAGGCGCGTGCCGGGCGTCAGGTGCCCTGTCCGGATGTCCTCCGCCAACGCCTCCGCAATGGCGAGGTAGTGCGGCTTGCCCCATTGCTTCAGCTCCGGGGCCCAGGCACCGGTCACCGTGTTCTTCTGCGGGCTGGCTCGTCCATCTCGTCCGGTCGTCTTCATCGGTTGTGCGCCTGCACCTTCAATATGCGATCAATTTTGGATTGTATGGCTAGCAAGCACCGTACCGTTGCGATGCGACGGTGGGTGTGGTCGAGTGATCCATACAATACAATCAATTCTTGATCTCTGAACGTGCATACGGTGACTATGAAACGATCAACATCTGCACTTTGAGGCAGCGGAGTTTTGATGGCCAAAGATATCCAGATCGGCCTATTGAATGGATAATTGTATGCATACACTCTGGCCGGATTGATTGGTTCATTGATGGCCCAGGATTGGCACACCGCTTGCCATGATTGGCGTGTGACCGCTGGCCGCCTCGGCTGCCGCGGTTTCCTTCCTTCAAGGAGCGAGAACAATGCCTGCCGTGAACCGCGAGCACCACAAGAAGGGCGACTTCCTGGTCGACTACGAAGAGAAGGTCTTCGAGGACGTGAAGGCCGAACCGGGCCAGAAGGCCTTGGTCACCTTCCATACCGTCGCGTTCGAGGGCTCCATCGGCCTCGTCAACCTGCTCCAGGCCACCCGCCTGCAGCGGAAGGGCTTCGAGACGTCCATCCTGCTCTATGGGCCCGGCATCACGCTCGGCGTCCAGCGCGGCTTCCCGCGGCTCGGCGACGAGGCCTTCCCGGGCCACCTGAACTTCAACAACCAGCTTGAGAAGTTCATGGCCGAGGGTGGCAAGGTCTATGCGTGCCGTTTCTCGACCCAGGCCCTCTACGGCCACGGCGAGGCCGCCTTCATCGAAGGCATCCGCATGATCAACCCGCTCGACGTCCTCGACTGCATCCTGCTGCACAAGCGCGACAACGCGGTGATCATCGACACCTGGACCGTCTGAGGCCCGTGCATCGCATCCGGCGGCCGCCCGCGACGCGGCCGCCGTCACAGCCGGAGGATCGCCTATGTCAGACAACCGGATCGTGCGGGCCGCCGCCGTCCAGATCGCGCCCGACCTCGACCGGCCCGAGGGCACGCTGGAGCGGGTGCTCAACGCCATCGACGAGGCCGCCGCCAAGGGCGCGCGCTTCATGGTCTTTCCCGAGA
>CAZZZQ010000437.1:0-3806 GCA_964658405.1 uncultured Sphingomonas sp. | reverse complement strand
CATCGACCATCAACAGCGACCAGCGCTCCGGCCCGAAGAACTGGGCCATCTTGTGCATGATGGTCCCGAGAATCTCCTCCAGTTCGAGAGTCGAGGTGAGCGCCCGGGCGACATCATGGAAGACCCTGAGGTGGTCCATCTGCCGGCTTTCAATCACCTCAAACTGACGCTTTTCTCGCACGGACAATCTCGCTCTCTTACTCTGTGAAATATGAGCTTGGTACCTTAGTAAGTGACCTAAGTAATTGCATTTATGGGCGAAACTTCGCTCCTACCACCAAGATCATGTCATGGATTTGGGTACTTGGCATGGTCTAAAAAGAAAGTGAGTCACTAAAGTTGAGGCCGGGGCAATCTGCAGCCCTAACCTCCGATATGCACCATGTTGCGCGATGGTTTCTGGAACCCGGCTTCACCGATATGATGCCTGGCTTCCTTACCCATCACGACCTGCCGAATGTAGGTTTCGAGCTCGCTGTCGCTGCCTCCCCGGATCATCCTTCCAGCCAGATCGTGGTCGCTCTGCGAGAAGAGGCAGGTGCGAATTTTGCCGTCCGACGTGAGCCGTATTCGGCTGCAGTGGCCGCAAAAGGGCCTGGATACAGGTGCAATGATCCCGATCTCGCCCAGGCCGTCGTCAAAAGTGAAGCGCCGAGCGGTCTCACTGGCTGCATGTGCGGGAAGCGGCACAAGGGGGCGCCAGGCGTTCAGGCGTCCGACAATCTCGTCCATCGGAACGACCGTCTCCGGCTTCCAGCTTCGATCTTCTTCGAGCGGCATCCATTCGATAAAGCGGACAATGACTCCCTCGCGACGCGAGAGATCCGCAAATTGCTCGATCTGGTTGTCATTGAAGCCGCGCAGCAGGACGCAATTAACTTTCACAGGACCAAGGCCTGCGGCTTGAGCGGCGCGAACTCCTGCCAGTACCTTCTCAAAGCTGCGTGGAACCCGCGTGATCGCAGAGAAGGTCGCGGCGTCGACTGCGTCCATGCTGACCGTCACGCGATTCAGGCCGGCGGCCTTGAGCGGAGCCGCAAGCCCCTCGAGCAGATGACCATTTGTGGTGAGGGCAATATCAAGGGGCAGGCCCTCTTCCGTCGGGGTCCCGTCGGGCAGAAACGCCGTTCGCATCCGTGCCAGCTCTGCGACCATCTCAACCAGACCGGAACGCAGCAGGGGCTCACCACCGGTAAGCCGAATCTTTTCCACGCCAAGCGAGACGAAGATCCGGATCATCCTCATGTAATCGGCGATCGGTAGCTCGGAGAACTGTGCACCTTCGTTACCGGTGCGGCAGTAGACGCACTTATAGTTGCAGCGGTCGGTCACTGACACGCGCAGATCCGTAATGGCTCGGCCGTGGCTGTCCGTCAGTCTGCCTGGTACGGCAGACCCTGGCCCGGAGAGCCCCAGGGATCCAGCTAAGCCCGTGATGTAGGGAATCATGACTGACATGCGTACCTGTTGCAGCAACTGATTGGATGCAGAAGGAGATGCAAATGACGCGAAGCGTCTTGCGTATCAACGCTTAGTATAGGGCGGCTCGTGTCCCTATTGATGCGCGTTCAGATGCCTGAGAACCGCTTCTGAGACCGGCTCCGGTGCCTCGCGATGCGGAAAGTGGCCGATGCCGTCGAGTAGGAGTCGTCTGTAGCTGTGGGTGAAGTAATCGTCCAAACTCTCTGATTCACTCGCTGCAACGCAGGTGTCCGCTGCTCCCTGGATCAACAAAGTCGGGATAGCGATCTGCTCCACGGTATGAAGCCGCGCCCGCAGCCGGTCATAGGCTGGCGTGGAGGTCTCGCCGGAGCGCCAGCGGGAGCGGTAGGAGTTCAGCGTGATCGCCAGCCAGTCAGGGTTGTTGAAGTTCTCTGCCGTCCGGGCAAACTCTTCCTCTTCGAACCAGCCGGCCGGGCTCCAGGTGTCCCACTGGATGCGGGCAAAGCCCATGGGGTCCGCCTCGATCTTCTCGGCACCGCCGTCCGTACACATGAACCACTGGTACCAGAATCGCCGCGCCTGGTCGAAGGACGGGACTGTTGCGGCTCCGCGAGGCTGATAGCCAAGGGCGAGCGCGGTGATCGACGCGATCCGATTCGGAAAGAGCGCGGCCAGGGTGTAGGCGGTTCGCGCTCCCCAGTCATGCCCCACCACGGCGAAGCGATCGATCTTCAGGGCGTCAGCGAGATCGACTGCATCCTGCGCGAGGGCGATCGCGGTACCGACGCGTGGAGTCTCAGCGTCAAGGAAGAGCGTCGGGCCGAAGCCGCGGAGCCACGGCGTAATGGTCCGGTAACCGGCGGCCTGAAGGTTGGCGGCGACCTTGTTCCACCCACGCGGCGCATCCGGCCAGCCGTGAAGGATGAGGACGGCTGGACCGTCCGTAGGGCCGCCCTGTTCGTAGGCGATCTCGAGGGTTGGAGTGGTGATGGTCTGCATACAGGCTCCCGGCAGTGCTCCACGTCAGATGCACGGTACGCAGCATCAGCTAGATACCGGGATCCTTTTGCCGCTTGACCCTCGCCGGGATCCCGACCGAGACGCTCGCGGGTGGTACAGAGCGGGTCGCAAGGCCCATCGCGCCGAGCATCGCGTTCTCCCCGATACTCGCCCCTGCCAGCACGGTAGCGTGATAGGTCACACGGGCATTAGGGCCGAGCTCGGTCAGCTTGTTGGTGACGTCGGCCTGGTGGTTGATGTCGTGGGTATGGCTGTAAACGTTGGCGTAGTCGGAGATGCTTGTTCCCTGGTGGAGGATGATCTCGCCGCGGTCGTCGAGCAGCACGTTCTTGTGAATCGTGCAGTTGTCCTCGATCGTCAGGTTGTAGCCGAACGTGAACTCCACGTTATGGAAGATCTTGACGCCCTTGCCGAGGTGCCGGAAGAGGTGTTTGCCGAGCATGCAGCGAAAGCGAAAGCCGAGCCAGTGGTTGAGGCCGAGCGGGGACTTGTCGAACATCTGCCAGAAGTAGATCAGCGGCTTGCGCGGACCGTAGAGCTCCGGATCCATGTCGCCGTAGTACTCCGGCTCGAGCGTGATGTTGCGCGGGTCGAAGGACTCCGCGAGGACGTTGCCGGCCACTTCGCTGATCAGCGCCGTGTTGAGGCGGCCTCCGTGAGGGCGGCCGAGGAAGATCTGGTAGAGCTCATCCCGGACAATCTCCGAGCGGCGCTCGGCCGAGGTATGCCGCGTGAACTCTTCGTTCAGGTGCGTGAGCCAGCGGCGGAAGGTCGCCTCCGCCTCGGGCGTGGGCTTTAGGTCGCGGTACGGAAGCTTAGGCATAGTGTCTGCTCTCTCGGTAGAACTCTATTCGATCGCAAAGACGGCGTAGACGGTGGCGCTGGTTTCGATGATGCGGGGATTGATGGCGAGCGGTTCGACGGTTCGAGCCTTCATCGCCATCATGACTGGGCCGGCGGAGGGGCGGATCGGTTCGGCCTGGGTCTGGTTGGTGGCATAGATGAGCGCGCCAAGCTTGGCATGCAGGCCGCTGGCCATCTGTCCGGCGACGACCTGGGCGCGCTGCAGCGCCTTCGCGGCTGCCTCGGCCTCCGGGGTGTTGCGATCCTTCAGGCTCCAGTCGATCTGGCCGCTCTGGTTGGCCCCGGCTTTGACGGCGAGGTCGAGGACCTTCGCACCGTCAGCAGCGGCGACCCGGACGCTCCAGCTCTGGGTGAGCTGGAACTGGCGCTGCTGCTTCTCGGCCGGCGTCAGCTTTTCGACCTGGTACTCCTGAACGGGTGCGACGCCCTGATTTTCGCTCTCGATCGAATCCTCGGTGACGCCTGCGGTGGTCAGCGCC
>CAZZZQ010000436.1:0-3815 GCA_964658405.1 uncultured Sphingomonas sp. | reverse complement strand
AGACACAGGTGGCTCTGTGCGAATGCCTGCGGCCTATTGCAGCATGGTCGGACTGAAGCCGACGTATGGGCTCGTCTCCATCCGGGGCATCGTGCCGCTCACCTACTCGCTCGATCACTGTGGCCCGATGACCAAGACCGTGGAGGATGCAGCGATCTTGCTGAATGTGATGGCAGGCTATGACAAGCTTGACGTCGCCAGCGTGGAGCATGCGCGCGAAGACTACACCCAGTCGATGAAGCAGCCGACTTCCAAGATCCGGCTGGGCATTCCCCGCGCCCCGTACTTCGATCGGCTCGACGAAGACACGGCGGCTGCGATGGAGGTCGCGATCGCAGAGCTTTCCAAGCTCACCGCGAGCATCAAGGATGTAAGCCTTCCTTCGACGGGCGGGTTCTCGGCGCTTGCCCTCAATGCCGAGACACAGGCGTACCATCTGCAGCTCTACCGGCGTAACAAGCAGGGCTATTCGATGAGCATTCGACGCAGCCTTGAGACGGGCCTGAAGGCAACGGATGATGTCTCGGATGAGCCCTGCTCCGAGAAGGTCACCGACTACGTGCTCTCGAACTGGGAGTTGATCAGGATGCGTCGGACCATCGATGATGCCTTTACAGACTTCGACCTGGTTGCGATGCCAACCATGCGGCTGCTTCCGCCGACGATCAACGAGGCGCTGAGCCGTGAAGAAGATCCAAAGCCACGTGAGCCTGAGATCGACAACAACTGCAGACCCTTCGATGTCTTCGGCATCCCTGCAATCTCAGTCCCGTGTGGCTTCTCTAAGTCAGGCCTGCCCATCGGACTGATGATTGCCGGACCACGCTTCTCAGAGGGTAAAGTTCTAGCCCTGGCCCACGCGTATGAGAAGGCCACGCAGTGGCATCTCCGCAAGCCGCCGCTGACCCCAACGATGGTCATCCCACCCGTAAACCGCAAGTCCTGATCCCCTGCCCGAGAGCATAAAAAAACTCCACGCCGAAAACGTTCGACGTGGAGTCCCTGCGCTGCGGGGTCTGGTTAGAAGTTCAGTTTTGCGCTGAACTGCATCGAACGCGGGTCGTTCGCCTGGGTAAGTTTGCCGAAGTTCGATGTGCCGAACGCTCCGGTAGACAGGCCGAGCGGGTTGTAGAAGTTTGCCTTGTTGAAGACGTCGAACGATTCAGCTCTGACTGAGGCGACAAATCGCCCCGTGAGGGCGAATCCACGCTGAATGGCCACATCCAGATCGGAGTAGTCCGGACCGACGAGTGCATTGCGGCCCTCATTGCCGAATTGCCCGGTTGCGTTCGCCGAAAAGACCGACGTATTGAAGTACTGGGCGACCGTCTTAGGTCCTGTATTGGGATTACCGTTCAGGTTCGGACGATCAACCCCATAGACCGAGCCGGAGTTGTTGGTGGTCATCGAGATGGTGAAGGGTCTGCCGCTATCGTACTGATAGATCCCTGACAGCTGCCAGCCTCCTGCGATTGCCGCGCCGATCCCGTGGGTCAGATACGGCTTGTTCTTGCCGAACGGAAGCTCCACCACGGGGCTGAGTGCGATGCGGCTCCCGACATTGAAGTCGGAGGTTCCGCGCTCGGCGCTCAGATTCCGCGAATTTTGCGGGGTGCCGGATGACGCTGCGCTGGTGCTGGCATAGCCCGGGGTGTTGTCGATCGAATGGCCCCAGGTGTAGGCAAGGATAAAGCTTACGCCGTTACCCATGTTCTTCTGCGCTTTGACAGTGAGGGCATGGTAGGTCGAGTGGCCGGCGCTGATGTATTGCGTGATGTTGCCCCACTGGAAGGACAGCGGACCGCCGTAGCCGATGCCGAATGGATTCGGGATTGCATTCGCGGCACCTGCGATCGGCTTGACCCCGTTGAGATACTGGTTGACGGCGATGGGGCGCGGGATCCTGGCTCCTTCGTTGCCGATGTATCCCACCGTGAGAGCGATTGTAGGGCTGAGCTGCTGCTGCACATCCGCGCCATACTCGTTGAGATAGAGCGTCTTGAAGTTCGGGTCGATGCCGGTCGGAGCGACGTTTGCGAACGGGTGCGCCGGGGATCCATCGGGGGTCGTGCCGGCTACGATTGGGAAGGCGTTCGTGCTGAGGACAGACTGAGCGGTGGCTGTGCTGTTGAAGGTCTGAATCAAGCGGAAGGGCGCATTGATCCCCATCGAAAGAATGGCTCCGTTTCCGATTGAGGGGGAGTTGTAAAAGACTCCGTAGGACGCGTGGACGACCGTCCGGTCAGAGCCATAAGGCTGCCACGCAAGACCGATGCGGGGAGCGAAGTTATTCGCATCGTTGTTGTAGACCGTCTTGCCTGAACCGTTCAGACCGGCGACCTGGATGGTTCCATTCGGATTGCTCGCAGTCGGGAGAAGCCAGTTCGAAATCGTATCGCGCGTGTCGGTGACCGGGAGAAAGTCTTCGTAGCGCACACCGAGATTAAGGGTCAGGTGCGACGTGATCTTCCAGTCGTCCTGGAAATAGGCGCCGATTGCGTTGTACCTGACATGAATGTTCGGTGCTGTCGGGCTGCGGGTTGCAGTAGCCGCGTATCCAAGGGCAAGGTCGGCAGCAGAATTACCGGTCGTCAGGTTTTTCAGGGAGTTGCTGACTCCTGTGAAGCTGAAGACTCCAGTTGCATCGGCGACGTACAGGTCAGAGTAGCGGGCCTGCAGCAGGTTCACGCCAAACTTGAAATTATGCTGCCCCTTCGACCAGCTCACGTTGTCGACGAAGTTGAAATGATCATCCCAGCGATGCTGCGGCAGGTTTGTGTAGGGGTGTACTGACGCGTAGCCGGTCACGCTGGTTGAAGGAGCGCCGCCAAGAAGATTTGCCGGGATCGTTGGATCATTGAACGCGCCCGGAACCTTCGGAAATGCGGTGTTGCTATCATCTTCTCCAATACGGGGCTGCTCGAGACGGTCGAATCCGAGACGGACTTCGTTCAGCCAGCGAGCATTGAAGATGTGCGTTTCATTGATGCCAATCAGCGTTGAAATCTGGTTCTGCGTGCAGCCTGAACCAGGAATGAGCGCCGAGGAGCAGAGGGAAAGCGAGGGCTCGAAGGAAGGGTCGTTGAAGTAGTTGTACTGCGCGAGTAGCGAGTCTTTGTCCGAGAACTTATGATCGACGCGGGCGGATCCCTCGTCCATGTTCTCAAAGCGCTTCTCATTGAAGGTGTAGGGATTCGAGGCCGAAGCCCTGTTGTAGCCTGCATTCGGAGTGGGATAGAGCTTGAGGATCGCAAGGCCGATGGGGTCAAACTGCGCGACCGGGATCTGGTTGTTTGCGTACGCTCCCTTGGTAGTGGGGTTCCTCAACTGCTGCGATGCTGTGTTGCAGATTCCGGCATTGAAGCCTGAGGTGCAGACGGAGCTGAAGTCGCCGGTGAGGAATGCAGGATTCGGCACGTTGGTGTTTCCGACGACAGGCTGCGCCAGGCGAAGGCCTTCGTAGCTTAGAAAGAAGAAGGTCCGGTCCTTGATGATCGGTCCACCGATCGTTCCGCCAAACTGGTTTCGGCGGAAGGTCGTTGGCGTGCCTGCGATCGTGAAGTAGTTCTTCGCGTCAAACTGCGAGTTACGAATGAATTCGAAGACATCGCCATGGAACTGGTTGCCGCCGGTCTTCGTGATGACGACGACCTGGCCACCCGAGGTGCGCCCATACTCTGCCGGATACACGCCGGTCAGCAGCTTGAACTCCTGAATAGCTTCAACGGATGGCCGGAAGGACGGGACCATTACATTCTGGTCGTTATCATCGATGCCGTTGACCGTGAAGGTGTTTGCAGTCTCATTGTTCCCTG
>CAZZZQ010000435.1:0-3824 GCA_964658405.1 uncultured Sphingomonas sp. | reverse complement strand
CGAGAGGGCCATGGCGACGCGCTTCGCCGGAGTGAACCGGTCTTCGCCGTAGAGGATCATGGAGTGCGAGCAGTCGAGTAGAACGACGGTGGCGCAGGAGGACTGGTAGTCGCTCTGCTGGACGTGGAGGTCCGAGTACTCGATGTTGAGCGGGGTGTGCTCCTCGCCCTCGACGGCGGTGGCGATGCCTTCGCGGGCGAAGACGCTCGAGAGGGTCGCGGTGATATCGAGGTTGAGCGTGTCGCCGAACTCGTAGAGCTTGGACGATCCGTTGGTTTCGACGCCGGAGCTCTCGTGGCGGGTGTCGTGGCGGCCAAGGTTCGACTTGCCAAGCGGACCGAGCAGCTCGCGGAGCGCCTTGTACCCGAGGAAGTCCATGCCCTTGTCGGTGACTTCAAACTTGGCGTTGGTCTCGCCCTCGCCCTCTTCGCCCTGGCCTTCTTTAGGCTGCTCGGCGTTGATGAAGTTCTGCTCCTGCATCTTCTGGATGATTTGGTCGATGAGCTCTTCAACCTGCTCTTCGCCGAGGGCCTCGTACTTCTCCTGCGCCTCTTCGTCGAAGAGTTCGCCGGAGTCGAGGGCCTGGCGGATGGCTTCGCGGAGGTTCTCCATGGTCTGCTCACCGTCGAACTCCTGGAAGCGGGACGTGGGGTCCTGAAAGCCGGAGTCGAGGAGGAAGTCGGAGAGCGCCTGCATGAGGTCTTCGAGGCCGAGCGAGGAGGCGAGATCGCCAGTGAACTTGGTATAGCGAATGCGTTTCATATCTACCTCGTGACCCAGCGGGTGTTGACGATGTTGAGCTTCGGACAACCGACGCGGGCGGCGAGCTTGTCGGCGGGGAGCGGCGTAGCTCCGGAGCTGCTGCGAATGCGGGACTGGACGTCCTTGACGTCGTCGAACTGGAGCAGGTCGCAGCCGTGCATGAAGTCGACGATATCGCCGGTCTGGCGCTCGATGGAGTACATCCGCAGAAGGTGAGCCTTGCGGTAGAGACCGATACTCTGGAAGCCGTCGTCGGTTGCGGGCTGCATGACGTCGAAGGTGTAGCCGGCCTGCTCGATCGGCCAGCCCTCGTCGCGGGCGAGCTTATGGGCAGTGTCGATCAGGTCCGGCGTGGAGAGCGGAGCCGGCGGGGGAGGAGCGAGTGTAAGGAGCGCGATGATCGGGGTTAGAAGCATGGCTCACCGGTGGTGCTGGATTGCGGAGTGCGAACACCGCAGATCCTTCGACTTCGCTCAGGATGATAGGTTGCCGGGAGGGGCGGGTTGTGAGCCCCTCCCGGTACAGGCTAGTTGAAGCCGCGGCGGGTGCGGTTCTTGGTGAACTCGTCGCGTTCGGAGTCGCGCTCGCGCAGCTTTTCGGCGTAGTTGGCGGCGTCGTTGTTGCGCTGCTTCTTTTCGCCGGCTGTGAACGCCCGCTCCTCGGTGCGGCTAAGGCGCTTGTGGGCGTACATGCCTTCGAGCAGAAACTCAGCGGCGCTGACGGCGATCTCTGGCTTCGCCTTGGCGTTGACCTGCAGCGGGGAGAGCTTCTCGAAGAGGCCCTGGATCTGCTGCAGCTCGGAGAGGGAGCCGGCGGCGGGCTGGGCGTCGTTGAGCTGAACGGTGCCGCCGAGATTGAACCACTGCTCGATCTGCTGCGTGTTGGTCTCTTTGAAGTACTGGTCGAAGACGGTCGCTACGGAGCTGCGGATGATCTCGCGGATGACGGTGTCAGCTCCGCGCATTTCGCCCTCGTATTCCAGCTCGATCTTGCCGGAGATGCCGGGAAGCGCGGTGTAGATGTCGCCAACGCGAGGGACGACGAGCGACTCGCCATGGAGGTAGGCGCGGCGCTCCGCGTTCGAGATGACAAGCTCCATCGTGGAGATGGGGAGCCGCTGCGAGACGCCGGAGCGCTTGTCGACTTTTTTGTCGTCACGGGCGGTGAAGGCGATCTGCTCGACGATCTGGCGGATGTAGTGCGGGATCTCGATGTTTGAGGCGCCGCGCTTCGACCAGGCCTCCTGCGTCGTGATGCTGATGGCGTCGTCGATGTTCTCGGGATAGTGCGTCCGGATCTCGGAGCCGATGCGGTCCTTCAGCGGGGTAACGATCTTGCCGCGGGCGGTGTAGTCCTCGGGGTTGGCCGAGAAGACGATGGCCACATCGAGCTTGAGGCGGACTGGGTAGCCCTTAATCTGGACGTCGCCCTCCTGCATGATGTTGAAGAGCGCGACCTGGATCTTGCCGGCGAGGTCGGGAACCTCGTTGATGGCGAAGATGCCGCGGTTGGCGCGGGGGAGCAGGCCGTAGTGCATGGTCAGCTCGGAGCCGAGATCCTGGTTGGAGCGCGCGGCCTTGATGGGGTCGATGTCGCCGACGAGGTCGGCCACGGTCACGTCGGGGGTGGCAAGCTTTTCGACGTAGCGGTCGTCCGGCGTCATCCAGGCGATGGGGGTCTCGTCGCCGAGCTTGGCGATGAGGTCGCGGGAGAACTTCGAGAGCGGCGCGTAGGGATTGTCGCGGAGCTCGGAGCCGGCGACGTAAGGGCTCTGGGGATCGAGCAGCGTCGTCAGGGCGCGGAGGATGCGCGACTTCGCCTGGCCACGGAGACCGAGCAGGATGAAGTTGTGCTTCGAGAGGACGGCGTTCACGATCTGCGGGACGACCGTGTCCTCGTAGCCGACGATGCCGGGGAACAAGGGCTCGTCCGAGGTGCCCTTGGCGCGAAGGCGCGCGATGAGATTGTCGCGGAGCTCGTCCTTGACGGAACGGGCCAGGCGGTCGGGGGTAAATTCGCTGGCGCGGAGGGCGCCTAGGGTTGCAGGGAGGGGAGTCGCCATGTCTAAGTATAGACGTCGCTGGCGGCGGAAGGATGCAAGGTAGCCGCCACACGAAGGTGGTTTCGCGTGGCGGTCAATTGCCGATCGGAACGTTGCAGGGCAGAAATCCGGGGAAGTTCTGCGCGATTACTGGAGCTCTTCGCGGAGGCCTTCCATCTCGGCGAGGGCGTGCTGGTTGCCGGTTCGGTTGGCGGCGGAGATCCCCTGGTGCAGGCGCTCGAGGGCTTCGTCCGTGCGATTGAGCTTAGCAAGGGTCTGGGCAGACATCTGGTAGGCGGGAACGTAGTCGGGGTTGAGCTCGATCAGCGTTGCAAACTCTTCGAGACCCTTGTCGGTGTTGTTCTGGCTGATGTGCTCCATGGCGAGGCCGTAGCGGGCGAAGGCGTTGGAGGCATCGAGCTGAAGGATTTCGTGGAAGGCGGCGATCTTGTCCATACGGTATGGTGCGGGGTCGGTGGGGTGGATGGCAAGGCGGGCGGGGAGGTTCGAGAATCACCCCGGCTTTTGTGGGGGCGGCTGGCTGGCGATTTAGACTGGTAGCGATGAGTGACGAGCTTTTAACCCGAACGGTGGCCGAGTCGCAGTCGGAGCGGAGTGAGATCGTCTTTCCTGCGGACTCGAATGGGCTGGGCAATCTCTTTGGCGGCCGTCTGATGCAGTACATCGACCTGGTCGGGGCGATGGCGGCCAGTCGTCATGCGCGGGCGATCACGATTACGGCCAGCATGGATCATCTCGACTTCGTTGCGCCGGTGCGTGTCGGCGAGCTGCTGATCCTGAAGGCCAGCGTCAACCGTGCATTTCGGACCTCGATGGAGGTTGGCGTTCGCGTGATGGTCGAGGATGTTCGGGAGCAGAAGCTGCGGCATGTTTCGAGCGCCTACCTGACCTTTGTCGCGGTGGATCAGACAGGCGGGCGGCTGGTGGTTCCGCAGGTGGTGCCGGAGACGGAGCACCAGAGGCGGCGGTACGAGGATGCGGGGCGCCGGCGGGAGATGCG
>CAZZZQ010000434.1:0-3826 GCA_964658405.1 uncultured Sphingomonas sp. | reverse complement strand
GAGGTAAAGATCGCCGGTCGCCTCGGAGAACTCGTTCGCGATCACACTCGCCAGGGTGTAGCCGGGAGCGAAGAGCGACTTCGCGATGTCCGGATGGTTGCCGATGACCATCGTGACCGCCATCGTCTCGCCAAGAGCACGACCAAGACCAAGCATCACGGCGCCGACGATTCCGATGCGCGAGTTGCGCAGGACGCCGGTGCGGATCATCTCCCACCGGGTCGCTCCGAGCGCCAGCACCGCCTCACGCTGGCTGTTTGGAACGGCCGTCATGATGTCACGGGTCAGCGACGAGATGATCGGAAGGATCATGATCGCGAGAATAATGCTTGCGGTCAGCAGACCTACGCCGAAGTTCGCGCCCTCAAAAAAGCCGGTCCATCCGAAGTACTTCACCAGAAAGGGGCCAAGGACGTCGCGCATCAGCGGAACGAGCACGAAGACTGCCCAGAGACCGTAGACGACGCTGGGAATCGCTGCGAGGATCTCGGTCAGAAAGGAGATGGGTGCGCGGAGCGAACGCGGGCAGAGCTCCGTCAGGAAGACCGCGACGCCGAGTGCAAGCGGAACCGCCATCAGCAGGGCGAGAAAGGAGGTCGCGAGCGTTCCGTAGATAAAGGGGAGTGCGCCAAAGTCGCCCGAGACCGGATCCCATGCCTGCCGCGTGAAGAACTTCCAGCCGAAGGCGGCGAGGCTGAGATGCGAGCGCAGGATCAGGATGCTCGCGATGAACGCAACGATCGCGAAGATGCTCAGGGCACAGAGCAGCATGAGACCGGAGAAGATCGAGTCCGCAAGTCTTCCGCTGCCCCGCGTACGAAGAAAGGCGCGGATCGGAGAGGGTGGAAGTGTTACGTCAGGCGAGAACGAAGAAGGCCCTGCCGCGATGACGGCAGGCACCGGGAGCGGCATGGGCGTTGAAGACTTTGGGTCGCGTTCGAGAGTCATGCGGCTCGGGGACAAGGTCCATTCCTGCTGGTTCGGATCAGTGAAGAACGAAGGTTGAAATTAAGCGTGCAGCGCGAACACCCACAAAGGAGTTCGCGCTGCACAACCAGTCTATTTGACGCGCTTGATGGTTTCGCGAACCCGATCCTGAACCGGCTTCGGCAGCGGGGCGTAGGTCATGGAGGCAGCTTCGGCCTCACCCTTGTCGAGCATCCAGGTCAGGAACTCGGCGAGCGCCTTGCCCTTTGCGGGATCGGTCGACTGCAGCGGGATCAGCAGCCACGTGAAGCTCGAGATCGGGTAGGAGTCGGCTCCGGGTGCGTTGGTGATGGAGACGCGGTAGTCAGCGGGGATCGTCTTCGCGGCGGCGGCAGCAGCAGCCGTCACACCCTCGGTCGATGCCTTCACAAACTTGCCGGCAGCGTTCCGGACCATGCCGAACTGCATCTTGTTCTGTGCCGCGTAGATCAGCTCAACGTAGCCGAAGGAGTACGGCGACTGGCGAACCATACCGGCGACGCCCTCGTTGCCCTTCTGGCCGATACCCGTCGGCCACTTGACCGAGGTGCTCTTGCCGACGCGGCTGTTCCAGTCGGGGCTGACCTTCGAGAGGAAGTCGGTGAAGATGTAGGTCGTGCCGCTTCCGTCCGAACGATAGACGGGGAGGATCGCCTTGTCGGGAAGGTTGACGCCGGCGTTATCCTTTGCAATGCGGCTGTCGTTCCACTTGGTGATCTTGCCGAGATAGATGTCGGCGATGACGTCGGAGGAGAACTTCAGTTCCTGGTTGACGCCAGGTAGGTTATAGACGGGAACCACGGCGCCGAGGACCGTGGGGATGTGCATCGTCTTGACCTTTGAATCCTGAATCTGCTGATCGTTCATCGGGCCGTCGGTCGCGCCGAAGTCAACTGTTCCCTCTGAAACCTGGCGGATACCGCCGCCCGATCCAATGGACTGGTAGTTGATGTGAACATTGGGATGAAGCTGGCTGTACTCGCTGAACCAGCGAGAGTAGATCGGGTAGGGGAAGGTGGCACCCGCACCGTTGATATTTTGTGCGCATGCCGCTGCGGCGGTCATTGCCAGAATTCCTGTTGCGATAGCCTTTAACTTCACGTGTCCCCCTCGAAATGATGGCGCTGCAAACGCCATGAACGCTACTTGATCAGTCTCCTTGGGCTGTGTTAACGCAAGGTTACATCCGAGTCAATACAGCGATAAACCCTTGCTACGACACGGGGTACAGAGCCTTCGGTAATGTGAATAGAAAGTTACTTCCGAGATTTAACTCGCTCTCTGCTCGAATCCATCCACCCTGGGCCTGCACCATGTGTTGTGCGATGGCTAGTCCCAGTCCGGTTCCGCCGGACTCTCTCGAGCGCGCCTTGTCGACCCGGTAGAAGCGTTCGAAGATTCGGTTCAGATGCTCCGATGAGATGCCCTGCCCGAAGTCTCGAACGCTAAATTCAACTGCCTCATAGGGTTCCGATACCTCGTGCGCGCTCAGGATCACCTTGCAGTGCTGCTCACCCTTCACGCGGCCGTACTTGACGGCATTTTCGATCAGATTGCTCAGGATCTGCAGGACGGCGTCCATATCCGCGAAGACCTGCGTCTCGGTGACGTAGCCGATCTCGAGCGTGGCTTCGTTATCCTGCACCAGGCCGCTCATGGCCTGGACCGCGTCGCGAACGAGGACGTCGGCCGGGATGGGTGCGGGATTCAACTTCTGCTCCGCCGCCTCAACTCGCGCCATGATCAGCAGCTCTTCGGTAAGCCGGTTCATGCGCGTGGCGTTCTTCAGAATGGTCGACAGGAAGTCCCGAGCCTGCGGGCTCAGGCTCGCCTCGTGGTCAAGCAGCGTTTCCACGTAGCCCGTAATTGAGGTAAGTGGGGTTCGAAGTTCGTGTGAGACGTTCGCAACGAAGTCCCGCTGCGTTCGCTCCATCTGTTCGATCCGCGTAATGTCGTGCAGCACCGCGACCGCGCCGCCGCCCGGCATGGGGGCCGCGCTTACCTCGAAGATCCTGCCTGGGATCAGTGAGGTAGATCGGCGTTCTACGACCTGCCGCTCGGCGAGGGCGATGCGAACACAGTCGAGGACATCCGGATCACGGATGGTCTGGACCAGCGCATGGCCGATCCGGACCGCATTGCTGAAGGATGCTCCGGGAACGAGACGCTGCATGCGCTGGTTGGTCCACTGGATCCTGCCGCCGGAGTCGACCGCGACGACTGCATCCTGCATACTGTCCAGCATCGCCTCCAGCTCCTGCCGTGCCTCAGCAGAGGCTGCAAACGACTGATCGGCTCGAATCAGGGCGGAGCGAAAGGACTCGCCAAGCCCGTTGATGTCGAAAAAAAGCGACGGGGCAAAAGCCTTCGCGTGGTCGGCATCGGGAGCCGTCGCCTTCTCCAGCGGAAGGATGGATTGCTCAAGCGAATGCGAGATCCAGAAGGCGGAAATTATCCCTGCAGCGAGGACGACGAGCAGGTAGAGCGGCCACTCGCGCCGCGGAATCGCCATGATCAGAACGGCGACCAGTGCGATGATCGCCGTCAGACGCGTCGAGAAGACGAGGAAGAAACTCCGATTCACACCGCTCCTCCGTATCTTCAGGCTGTCGCTGCTTTAGGCATCTCGAACCGATAGCCGGCTCCGCGCATGGTCTTCAGGTAGCGCGGCGTTTCAGGGTCAGCTTCGATCTTTTCGCGGATCCGGCGCACATAGACGTCGACGGAACGCGGGGTTACGAAACGCGCATCGCCCCAGACGGCATCAAGTAGATGGTCGCGGCTGAAGACCCTTCCCGGATGCCGGGCGAGATAGTCCAGCAGGCGGAACTCGGTGGCGGTCGTCGTGACCAGCTCGCCA
>CAZZZQ010000433.1:0-3842 GCA_964658405.1 uncultured Sphingomonas sp. | reverse complement strand
GTCGCGATCCTCGGCACCACGATCAGCCCTTACCTTTTCTTCTGGCAGGCCGAGGAAGAGGTGGAGGACGAAAAGGAACGGGCGGGTGCGCGGCCCCTGATCCGTGCGCCCCAGCAGGCAACGGGCGAGTTCAGGCGCATCCGCATCGACACCTATGTCGGCATGGGCTTGTCCAACGTCGTCGCGTTCTTCATCATGACCACAACGGCGGCGACGCTGAACGCGAGCGGCGTGACGGACATCCAGACCTCATCGCAGGCGGCCGAAGCGCTCCGCCCGGTCGCCGGACCTTTCGTATTCCTCATCTTCTCACTCGGGATCATCGGCACGGGCCTGCTCGCGCTGCCGGTCCTCGCCGGCTCCTCGGCCTACGCCATCGGCGAGGCTTTCGGCTGGCACGTGGGCCTCGCTCGCAAGCCTGCGCGGGCCAAGCGATTCTACATCGCCATTACGGCGATTACGGCGGTCGGGGCGGTGCTGAACATCGTCGCCCTTGACCCGATCAAGGCCCTGTTCTGGAGCGCGGTGATCAACGGCGTCGTCGCGATGCCGATCATGGTGATGATGATGCGCCTTGCCTGCAACCCGGCCGTCATGGGCCGTTTTACGTTGCCACCCATTCTAAAAACGATCGGCTGGTTGGCGACGGCCGTCATGGGTGCCGCAGCCTTAGGTATGGCGGTGACGTGGACGACATAAGCTCGGACCAGCGATTGTCGCACAGGCCCGAGTCCTAGGTCATGTTAAATTCCGACCTCGACCCTCCACGATTTTTAGGGAGCGTCTCAGCCGTTTTCTGGACGGGGCCCGACCACTTCGGAACGTTGCCCAACTGACTCACCGATGCATTGGAGAAGGCAACCTTTCCCATCCAGGACGTTCACGTCGTCAACGCCGTCGACGGTCAAGCGAGCCGGACGCGGTACTGGCCTCGGTCCCATTTCTGCCGCGCGTGTCGCACGCAAGTTGGTCGCCAAGCTTGAACGACTGAACCAACGGCTGCAATCCTATTCGGGCGTGCCGCTTGGACCGCACCAGCCGGGAAGATATCTCGCGTCGTGGCTCTTCGCGAATTCAAGAGCCTGAACCAAGGTAGCAGAGAACGAAGCGTCGACGTCAGCCGCCTTCAGCCGTCGTCGAAGCGCATCGGCCCACATGAACTCGGTGAAGGGGATCGTCTCCTTGGCGTAGCCGCCGGCCCGTCTGAGCGCACCGGCGAGACTTCGGAAGGGATCGTCCGGGAGGTCGGCGATGGACTTCGGAATGGCGTCGAAGTCCGCACGTTTACCGGTGCCGTCGTAGGGGTGGCACCAGCCGTGATTGTCCGTGAACACCCAGAAGGCGTCCCGGTCCAGCATGCTGAGATCGGCGATGACGTTCACCTGGACGGTCTTGCACCCCTCGTCCAGGAGGGCCCTGGCGAGATGATGGTGGTCGACGACATAGGACTTCTTCTTCGGGCCGAGCAGCACCGGGATCATGTGTCTCGCGAGGAATGCCGGACGGTCCTCCTCCGGCATCGCGGCCCAATGTCGACGCTTCTCGGCAACTTCGCGGAAGCCCACGGTGATCTGCGTCGGACGAAGATCCGCGATGGCGATCTCGTTCAGGAGGGGTTCTCGAAGGGACAATTGATTCTCTCTGGTGCGGGGGGTGATGACTTACATGATGCGAGGTCAGATCGCGACCTGCCGCCCCAGCTCTACGGTCTTGTCCTGCGGCAAGCGCAGGAAGTCGCCAACGTGGGTCGAGTTCCGTTCCAGCATGGCGTAGATCGCCTCCTGCCAACCCGGCATTCCCTGACCATCGTCGCGATGGGTCACCGAAGAATGCCCGACGTAGTAGGTGATATCGCTCATGTCGGCCCCGCAGCCGTGGTGCCTCATGCGGTCGATCACGGCGGGAATGTCGGGACGCTCCATGAACCCGAACGTCGCATGCGATCGCCAGAATTTCGGGGCCAGTTCCTTCATGTCGAGGCGCTTGTCCTCGTCGATCCACGGAACGGCGGCGCTAGCGACCGTCAGCACGATCAGGTGCGTGTGCAGCGCCTTGTTGTGCAGCAGGTGCCAGAGCAGGATAGCCGGAACGTCCCGGTCCTGGCGCGTCAGGAACACGGCCGTCCCCGGTACGCGCGGCGTCTGCTGGGCGACCGTTTGCGCGGTGAAGTCCTCGATCGGCATGAGGTCCTCGGCGAACCGCTTCTGGACGGCTTCCGTGCCGTGGTGCCACAGCCACATGATCCCGAAGATGGCGCAGGCGAGCAGAAGCGGAACGTAGCCGCCGTCCAGGACCTTGATCAGGTTCGCCCCGAAGAACGCCACGTCGACGACCAGGAAAACCGCCGCGACCGCGCCTGCCGCCATGGAGCCCCAGTGCCAGATCTCGCGCATGGCGAGGAACAGCAACACCGTCGTCATCAGCATAGTCAGCGACACCGCGATCCCGTAGGCGCTGGCGAGGTTGTCCGATTTCCGGAACCCGAGGGCCAAGGCGATGGTGACGATCATCAGCAGCCAGTTGACGCTACCGACGTAGATCTGCCCATAACCCTCCGATGAGGTCTGCTTCACCGCCAAGCGCGGCAACCAGCCGAGCTGGATGGCCTGCCGGGTCATCGAGTAGGCGCCCGTGATGATGGCTTGGCTCGCGATGATGGTGGCGAGAGTCGCCAGGATCACCATGGGGATCAGGAGCCACCCCGGGCAGAGGCGGTAGAAAATGTTGCCGTCCGTGGGTGCCCCGTCGAGCACGATGGCGGCCTGACCAGCGTAGTTCAGGATGAGGCTCGGGAAGACGATGGCCAGCCAGGAGATCCGGATCGGGGTCGGGCCAAAGTGGCCCATGTCGGCATAGAGCGCCTCCGCACCGGTCACGCACAGGAAGACGCCGCCGAGGACCAGGAAGCCGGTGAGGCCTCCGGAGAAAAGGAAGCGCAAGCCGACGAGCGGGTTCACGGCGACGAATACGGCGGGGTGGTGCAGCACGGCGATGATGCCCAAGGCCGCGAGGATCAGGAACCACAAGCCCATAACCGGACCGAAAGCCTTGCCGATCCGCTCGGTGCCGAGGGGCTGTACGGCAAACAAGGCGATCAGGATGGTGACTGCGGCGGGCAACACGTAAGGCTGCACAGCCGGGGTGACCATGTTCAACCCCTCCAGCGCCGACAATACCGAGATCGCCGGGGTCACCGCGCCATCGCCATAGATCAGCGCGGCGCCGAACAAGCCGATCGCCACGATCGCCGGACGATGCTTCTTGAGCCCGACCAGCGACATGAGCGCCAGAACGCCGCCCTCGCCGTCGTTATCGAGGCTCATCGCGATCGAGACGTACTTGACCGTCGTGATGATCATCAGCGTCCAGAGGACCAGGCTGAGGATGCCGAGGATCGTCGCGGAATCCGGCTTGCCGCCGGCGAGATCGAGCACGGTCTTCAGAGTGTAGAGCGGGCTGGTGCCGATGTCACCGAACACGACGCCCAGGGCCGCTAGCCCCAAGCCGAAGACGCTGCCTTTCGAATGCCCATGGATCGTCTCGGACCCGTGACCCTCGATGGGCAGAGCCCCGCTTGGTTCAGCCGAAGTGTCGGTCGATGCTGCCTTCGGCAAATTGTCTCTCCGGTGCCTGGGTGTTGTCTGCATCTCGATGGGCAGCTTGATCGAAGACGACCTCGCGAGCGCCAGCCCCCATTCTGTGCCAGCGCATTGTGTCGAGCGATGAACGACCTAACCCGTCGGCGGGATCTCACACGAATCCTACCGAGATGCTGGACCGCAGGGCCGCAGCGAAACCGCCAACGATGATGATGTCGTTTCGGCCCCGGGGGGCGAGAACGA
>CAZZZQ010000432.1:540-3844 GCA_964658405.1 uncultured Sphingomonas sp. | reverse complement strand
TCCTCGATCGTCCTGCCTGCGGTCATCGCGGGATACTCGCAGGCGGTCAACTCCACCCCGGAGTTTCGCCAGGGAGCAGCCGGTTATGGCCGTTACTTCTGGCATGCCGCGGTCGATCAGACCAGCGAGAACTACTTTGTCGAGTTCATTGTCCCGGCGATCACCCACCAGGACACCCGCTACTACACGCTCGGCAAGGGCGGCTTCGTCAAGCGGACCGAGTACTCGCTGAGCCGCGCCGTCATCACCCGGAACGACTCCGGGAAAGAGGTCTTCAACGCCTCAGAGGTCATCGGCGCAGGCGCAGCAGCCGGAATCTCGAACCTCTACTACCCTTCGCCCGAGCGCACCTTCGGCAACACCGCCGGCAAGTGGGGCCAAAGCGTCGGCATCGATGCAGCCACCTACATGTTCAAAGAGTTCTGGCCGGACATCAACCATCACCTGTTCCATCAAAAGGCTGACTAAGCCTTACCGAAAAGGGCCGGATCTCCGACACACCGAGTAATCGGCAACGTCGGGGGATCCGGCCCTTTTGCGTTTGCAGAGGTTTACGCCCCCGCAGCCAGCTCCCGCTTCACCATCTCGCTGACCATCTTGCCGTCTGCCCGGAGTCCGCTCGCCAGCAGCCGCTGCTGGACGACGCGCATCGCCGGCCCCATATCCTTCGGGCCCGGCTTCGTCCCGCCCTCGGCCAGGTGAGCGATCGCGCCGCGAACAATCGCCAGAACATCCTCCTCAGGCGCAGCCTGGGGGAGAAATCCGTCGATCATGGTGATCTCGAGGGCCTCTTTCTCCGCCAGCTCCGGCCGCCCGCCCTTGGTAAAGGACTCGACCGACTCCTTCCGCTGCTTGATCAGCGTCGTCAGGATCTGTGTCTCCTCGGCCTCTGTCAGCGGCTCCCGCTTATCGATCTCCTTGCTCTTCAGGGCGGATTTGACCATCCGCAGCGTGGTCAGCCGATGCTCATCCCGCGCCTTCATGGCTGTAACAATTTCTTTTTGAATCACTTCACTGATGCTCATGGTTGCTCCTGTCGAAATAAATTCTGCTTTACATACAACTCGCGGAACGACTCAATTTAAAAAATAAAGTTGCTCGTGTAACCCAATCCAAGAGTACGACTCTCTGCGTCCTTGCGACATAGGTTCAGAAGTTGTTGCAAACAGGAGAGGTACATTGTGGAAAAGAAACTGAAGGATCTCGTAGATAAGGCTCTGTCCCGCCGAAGCTTTCTCGCCGGAGCTGGAAGCGTCGCCGCTGGAACGCTGATCGCTGGATGCAGCGATAGCACTCCCGCCACGACCACCCCCGCGGCAACCACCACAGCTGCTCCGACGGCCCTGACGGACGTCGATTACCTGAACTTCGCCCTTAACCTCGAGTATCTTGAGGCCGAGTACTACCTCCGTGCAGCAACCGGCGCCGGCCTTTCGACGGCCGATGCAGGTACGGGCGCAGGCGCCGTGACGGTCCCCAGCGTTACTCAGCTGACCGGTCTCACCATGGTCCAGCAGCAGTACCTCTACGAGATCGCCCAGAACGAGCTCGACCACGTTCGCTTCCTCCGCAGCGCGCTCGGCTCCTCCGCAGTTCCCCGTCCCGCGATCGATCTTACCTTCTTCGCAGGCCTGGCCACCGCAGCAGGCATCACCACGTCGAACAGCTTTACCCCCTTCACCAGCTATAACAACTACCTCATTGGCGCCTTCATCTTCGAGGACGTAGGGGTTACGGCATACCACGGTGCTGCTCTCGTCCTGACCAGCAAGGCCAACCTGACCGCCGGCGCAGAGATCCACGCAGTTGAGGCATATCACGCAGCCTCGATCCGCTCGCAGATCGTCTTCATCGATAACGCGACCCCCACCGCCGGCCTCACCGCCATCGCCAACAAGGTCTCCGCACTCCGCGCAACCCTCGGCGGCGGCAACGAGACGACGCTGAGCCCGACCGGCATTGTGGCTGCCAACGCAACCACCTCGATCGGCTTCAAGCGTTCCCCCGACCAGGTACTGCATATCGTCTACGGTGCCGCAGGCGGCGCAGGCGTCACCAAGGGCGGCTTCTTCCCAGCAGGCCTCAACGGCAGAATCAGCGCAACCCTCTCGTAAGGACGGAGACCCATGGCTACTCAAGAGACACAGCTTTTAGATGAAATTATCGTCAACTCCCGCCGCAAGATGCTCACTCTTGGCGGCGCGGCGCTGGCCGGCCTTGCCTTTACGTCCGTTGCGAAGGCGCAAACCACCACTCTCACCGATGCCGACTACCTCAACTTTGCGTTGAACCTGGAGTACCTCGAGGCTGAGTTCTACACCCTCGCTGTCTCCGGCGTCACCATCGATAACATGGGCGTCGGCCTCACCGGAACCGGTACGCAGGGCACCGTTACCGTCAAGACCGGCGGCTTCGCAGCCTGCAAGGTTCCGTTCAAAAACACGCTCGTCGCCGCCTACGCCACAGAGACCGCAACGGAGGAGCGTAACCACGTAACGTTCCTGCGTGGCGCACTCGGTTCGTCAGCGGTCGCACAGCCTGCGCTGGATCTCTACAACAGCTTCAATACCCTCGCCGGTCTGCTCGGTCTTGGCCTGACGTCGTTCGATCCCTTCGCCGGCGACATCCAGTTCCTCATCGGCTCCTACATCTTTGAGGACGTAGGCGTCACGGCGTACACCGGTGCGGCCCCTGCACTGACGGTCAGCGGCAATCTTGATGCAGCAGCAGGCATCCAGGGCGTCGAGGCCTACCATGCCGGTCTGATCCGCACCACGATCTATGGGCTGGACCAGACTGCCACCGCTCTTGGAGCTGCCGGCACCGCACGCGCCGTCTGCACCGCCATCTCGAAGCTCCGCGCCACCGTCGACGGATCGAACTCGATCACCTCGACCAATCCGCAGGGCAACGACATCGGACTCGGAACGCAGCAGGTTGCGCTCCAGGCCAGTGCCAACAACTACCAGGCGTCGACCATCGTCAACGCCACCACCACCGGCTCCCTCAACCCGGCAATCGGCAGCACGGGAACGGCGAACTCGACCACCTTCGCACGCACCGCAGCCCAGGTCCTCAAGATCGTCTACGCGGGCGGCGCGGCAGGAACGGGCGGCGGCTTCTTCCCGAAGGCGCTCAACGGAAACGTCAAGTAAGCTCAACCACTTCATAACCAACGACAAAGAGGTGAATCTCATGCGGTCTGTGAGGTTCACCTCTTTTTCTTGCTGTCCTGCCATGTATAGAAGCAGGTTTTCACCAGTGCGACACGCCCGGAGCATCCTGCGTCGCTACAATAAACAAC
>CAZZZQ010000432.1:0-530 GCA_964658405.1 uncultured Sphingomonas sp. | reverse complement strand
ACAACATGATCCGCAAGACACGACTCTTCACGCCTGGCCCGACCCCTCTTCTCCCTGCCGCTCAGTTTGCCATGGCAGCCGCCGACATTCATCACCGCACGGCGGAGTTTCGCGCCCTCTACACCCGCGTGCTCGCACAACTGAAAGAGTTTGTTGGAACCAAAAACGACGTCATCATCCTCTCGAGCTCGGGTACGGGCGCGATGGAGGCTGCGGTCTCGAATCTCACCTCGCCCGGCGACCGTGTTCTCGTCCTGACCGCCGGTAAGTTCGGCGAGCGCTGGACCGCCCTCGCGAAGGCCTTTGGCTGCGCCGTCGACGTTGTCAGCGCACCCTACGGCAGCACCTTTTCTATCGACGAGGTCAAAGCTGCCCTCAAGCTTGAGACCCGCGTCGTCTTCATGCAGGCCAGCGAGACCTCGACCGGCGTTCGCCACTGCGTTCCTGCCGTCGCCAAGCTCCTGAAGGATGCCGGCCATGAGGCCCTGCTGGTCGTCGACGCCATCACCGGCCTCGGCACCTCGCACCTC
>CAZZZQ010000431.1:0-3844 GCA_964658405.1 uncultured Sphingomonas sp. | reverse complement strand
GCCTGCGTGGCGATCGCAGACGCCCTCCTCTGCTGCCATTTGCCGCGCGTAAAGTCTGGAAAGTCGATGGGGGCGCTACCATGGCTCACCGACGAGATGCTGAGCGGCGTCACCGACGACCACGCCGCCGCATCGTACACATCCATATCCGGGGGCAGGCCCTCGCGAACGCACTGCAGCAATCGATAGAGCATGATGTAATCCATGCCTCCATGTCCGCCGAGCTTCTTCGCGATATCGCCCTCCGTCTTCCAAAGTGGATGCTGGTACTCCTTCCACTTATCCAACGACTCCCACGCCTCAGTCTTATTCTGACCGTCGAGATAGATGCGCGGTGGATAGTCTTCGAAGATACCCTTTGTCCCGGCAATCAGGTTGATGCGATCGTATGGATGCGGTGTCGAAACCGTGTGCTTCACCGTAATCGTCAAGCCATTCGCCGTCTTGATCAGCGAAGTATTCATATCGCCGGTGACATACCTCTCAGCCATTCTGGGATCATCCGGCTTCAGGTTAAGCTTGCGATATTCATCGAGGCCACGCTGCGGTGAGCTCATCGAGACGATATAACCGAAGCGGTCTCCCCGTTGAATCCCCATGTAATTGGCAACTGGTCCAAGCCCGTGCGTCGGATAGAGATTACCGTCGCGCTTCGTGTGTTCGGCACGCCGCCAGAGACCCTCACCGCCACTGGAAAAAAGTTCCTCGCGCAGATCGTGGAGATAGGCACCCTCACCATAAAGCAGATCGCCAAACTTGCCCGCGTGCACCATGCGGAGGATCAGAGTTTCGTTATAGCCATAGCAGCAGTTCTCGAGCATGATGCAATGCTTGCGCGTCTGCTCGGAGGTGTTGACGATCTTCCAGCAGTCTTCAAGCGTAGTCACCGCCGGCACCTCAACCGCGACATCCTTGCCATGCTTCATGCCAGAGACCGCCATCTCCGCATGCCAGAGCCAGGGCGTTGCAATCACGACCAGGTCGATGTCTTCCCGACTCAGCAGCTTTTCGAATGCGTGCGGTCCGTCAGCGTAGACATCCGGCTGTTTCTGCCCTGCCGCAGCGACCAGCGAAGCCGCGTGGTCGGCTTTGTCTTTCACCACGTCGCAAAGCGCAATCACCTGGGCATCAGCCGCAAGCAGATTTTCCAGCAGGTTCGTTCCGCGGCCGCCCGTTCCGATAAGCCCTATCCTCGGGTTCCTCATCCTGAAAGGAACTTCGATCAGGGAGGCTGCCGAAGATGTCTCGGCTTCAGCCGAACTGCCGAGCTTCGCAGCTGCTGCGGTCGCCGCGCTCACACGCAGAAAATGTCTTCTACTCCAAGCGTCTAATCCCGAAAGACCATTGATTAGGCTCAATCGAATCTCCTCGTTGCGCTGCGATTAGCTTGTCTCTTCCCCGTGAGCTTATTCGAGATCGCAAACACTGTCAAAGGCAAATTGTCTTGTTTCGAAATAAAACGAAAGCTAACGAACGGTCCAGTGCTATAGTTCCGACAATACAGAATGCCCGCCCTGTCCACCCCAACCCGAGCACGCGCGCCGTCGATGAAGGAGCCCGCAGCGGTCGCACCAAGGCGCAATCTCGCGGTGGATGCTTATCGCGGCCTGGTCATGCTGCTGATGATGGCCGAGGTGATGCAGTTCGGCGTCGTCGCCAGATCGTACCCTGGCAGCCTGCTCTGGCGCGTCCTCGCGTTCAATCAAACGCACGTCGAATGGGTCGGCATGGGACTGCACGACATGATCCAGCCATCCTTCACCTTCCTCGTCGGGGTCGCGCTTCCCTACTCGCTGCTCAGCCGGCAGAAGAAGGACGAGAGCTTCGGCCGCATCATGATGCACACGCTCTGGCGCAGCCTTCTTCTGATAGCCCTCGGTGTCTTTCTTCGTTCCATCCATAGGGAGAGCATCAACTTCACCTTCGAGGACACGCTCACACAGATCGGCCTCGGCTATACCTTCGCTGTGCTTCTGGCCTTCCTCAAGCCTCGTTGGCAGTGGACCGCCTTTGGCGTCATCCTCTTCAGCTACTGGCTGGCCTGGGCGCTCTACCCTGCCCCCGGACCGGCCTTCCCCTATGCTTCGGTCGGGGTTCCACCGGAGTAGCACCGGCATCTGTTGCAGGGCTTCGCCGGCCATTGGAATAAAAACAGCAATCTCGGCCAGGCCTTCGACGTCTGGTTCCTGAACCTGTTCCCGAGGTCCAGTCGCTTCCTCTATAACGAAGGCGGCTATCTCACCCTGAGCTTCATCCCCACCCTTGCGACCATGCTGCTCGGTCTGGCAGCCGGTCGATGGTTCATTGCGAGTACCATCATCCCTATCCGCAGGTTCCTCGTCGCGGCAGCAATTCTCTGCTGCAGCGGGCTTCTACTCCACGTCATCGGAATCTGTCCGATCGTGAAGCGCGTATGGACGCCCTCCTGGGTGCTTTGGAGTGGCGGCCTCTGCTTCCTGCTCCTGGCCGTTTTCGCGTGGGTCGCAGACGTTAGGAAGCAAACCAGGCTCGTATTTCCGCTCCTGGTTGTCGGCGTGAACTCGATCGCCGCGTACCTCATGGCTCATCTCTGCGAAGACTTCATCCTCTCCAGTTTGCGCATCACTCTGGGACCGCGTGTCTTGAACGTCCTTGGGACAACCCTCGAGCCCGTCCTGATCGGCGCGCTAATCCTCATCACGTACTGGCTTATACTTCACTGGATGTTCCGAAAGAAGATCTTCCTGCGGATCTGACCCTGTTCTATGCCGCGGACCGAAGGTCGAAGGATTGAATGGAATGGCGAAGGAAGCGAACAAAAGAGGGTCGGGCGCTGAAGAGCCACCACACGAAGGCATGATGGCGGAGGAGCGTCGAATGCAAATTCTCCAGATTCTTCGCACCGAGGGCCGTGCAAAGGTAAACGATCTGGTGCGCCGCTTTAATACATCCGCAGTCACGATTCGCAGCGACCTCAATGAACTGGATCAGCGTGGTCTTGTGCAACGCTCGCACGGTGGCGCAGTCATTCACGACACGGTCTTCCGCGAGTCACCCGTTTACGAGCACATCAAGACCCAGAGCAAGGAGAAGCAAAGGATTGGCGCCCTGGCCGCCACCCTCATCCGTGAGAGCGAGACCATCATCCTCGACTCAGGAACAACCGCTCTTGAGGTCGCTCGCCACATCAAGCAGATTCCCTTCCTGCAGGTCATCACGAACGGCCTCGATATCGCAGCCGAATTGATCAGCTCGCGCAATACGCAAGTCATCATGATGGGCGGAACGGTGCGCAATGAGTCGGCCTCCGTGGTCGGCCGAACTACTGAAGACATGCTGGAGCAGTTCTCGGCAGACAAGCTATTTCTGTGTGGCGCCGGCTGCGATCCGGAGTTTGGCGTCAGCGGCACAAATCTCGAGGAGACCATGGCAAATAAAGCCATGGTTCGTTCTGCGCGAGAGATCATCGTCATCGCCGATGCCAGCAAATTCAGCAAACGAAGCATGTCCTTGATCGCTTCGTTCACCGAAGTCGATATCGTAATCAGCGATGTGAGCCTTCCTGCAGAACTGCAGGACCGCATCCGCCTGTTGGGCTGCAAGCTTCTGCTGGCTTAGGTCACGCCGCGCTGTCACACGATCTCATCCGTATCTCGTGAGCAGAAGCGCGGTCAGGCTTCAGAGACGAAGGACGAACACCACCGCGAGAAGCATGGCGCCGACACCGGGCAAGCAGGATCGCAGAGAGAGAGAGAGCAGATCACCCTGAGGCTCAAGTTTGCCTCATCGCAGCGGTACCTTAAAAGTTAGTGTGCCTTGCTCCTGGCAAGCTGGCCATCAAGATGGGAAACGCGAGCTATAAACG
>CAZZZQ010000430.1:0-3845 GCA_964658405.1 uncultured Sphingomonas sp. | reverse complement strand
AACTCCTGCGCGAGCCAGCGGCGCATCTCCTCTTGCATGATGTCGAGCTTGGGACGAGGGGACGAGGGGACGCCCTGGAAAAAGTGATCAGCGCCTTCGACCCAGACCATGTGCTTTGGGTCGGGAGCGGTTGCTAGGACCTCTTCCATGATGTCGCGGGGGCCGAACTGGTCCTGATCACCAGTGATGAAGAGCTTCGGTTCGACGCACATGGGCAGGAAGTTATAAGTGTAGTCGCGACCGTCGGCGCGGACCGGCAAGCCGAGGCCGATCAGGCCCTTGACGCGGACATCGCCGCAGCAGGCGCGGAGCCCGACGTGGGAGCCGAACGAGAAGCCGGCAAAGAGGATCGGGAGCTTCAGATTGTGCTCAAGCCAGCTGAGGGCTGCACGGACGTCGTTCTGCTCGCCATGGCCTTCGTCGAAGGTGCCTTCGCTTAGCCCAACGCCGCGGAAGTTAAAGCGGAGCACTGGCAGGCCGAAGCCGGAGAAGACCTTCATGGCGTTATAGACGACCTTGTTGTGCATGGTCCCGCCGGCGGGCGGGTAGGGGTGGCAGACGATTGCGGCGTAGGGCGCGTCCTCTCGGCCGGTGTTCAGGACGGCCTCCAGCTTACCGTCCGGTCCGTAGAGGTTGTCGATGGATCGAATCTGCGAGGGAGTGCCGGTCAGGATCATCTCTTTGAGTCTAATTGCGGGCCCTGTACCTGCCGTCCACGTGGCTCGGTTATTCTGAAGCTCCATGGCTATTGATCCTATTGCGCTCACACGGCAGCTCGTCGACATCGACTCCACCACCTACCACGAGGGCCTTGCGGGGCACTTTTTGCACCAATACCTGACGAAACAGCGGTATGAGGTGGAACGGCAGGAGGTCAAGCAGCCCGAGCGGGATACACCTGGCTCCGGAGACGGCGAGCGCTTCAACCTGTACGCGGCGCTGCCGGGGGTGACGCCAGATGTGGTGCTTTCAACCCATATGGATACTGTGCCGCCGTTCTTCGGGAGCCGCGAGGATGATGAGTTCCTCTATGGCCGGGGGAGCTGCGATGCCAAGGGCATCATTGCGGCGCAGGTTGCGGCTGCCGACCGGTTGCGGGACGCGGGCGTGAAGGTGGGGCTGCTCTTTGTGGTCGGCGAGGAGCGTGACTCCGCCGGAGCGAAGGTCGCGAACACCATGGCGAAGGGATCGCGCTTCCTCATCAATGGTGAGCCAACAGATAATCGCCTGGCGCTGGCTACCAAGGGGGCGCTGCGGGTGGAGCTGCGGGCACATGGAAGGATGGCGCACTCGGCCTACCCGGAGCTGGGGGAGTCGGCGATCGACAAGCTGCTGGAGGCGCTGCACGATGTGATGGCGCTGCCGCTGCCGATTGAGCCGGAGATTGGCTCGTCGACGCTGAATGTGGGGCTGATCGAGGGTGGCCGCGCGCCGAACGTTATCGCGGACAAGGCCGAGGCGCACCTGCTGATCCGGACCGTCGGCCCATCGGAGGAGATTAAAGAGGCGATTTTACAGGCGGTTGGCGAGCGTGCTGAGGTGACGTTTTCACTCGATCTGAGCTTCGTCCGTATGCGCAAGGTCGGGGATCTGCCGACCATGGTGGCCAAGTTCGCGACGGATATCCCGACGCTGACGAACTGGGGGGAGCCGTTCCTGCTTGGTCCGGGATCGATCCACGTTGCGCATACGCCGGACGAGAAGATCGCGAAGCGCGAGCTGCTGGAGTGCGTCAACCTGTATGTTGACCTTGCGACCGACCTGGTTCGATAGGCTCAATGCTGGTCGCGCCTGGCGACGGAAACTGAGCTAAAGTGAACAGACTCTGCCCAGGGGTTGCGCAACTGTTGATGTATAGGGGAATCTAAAAGGGATGAGTTTTACCGTTACACGCCCCGGAGATGATCTTTCGCCAGTGGCATCCGCCAGGGCGCAGATTCATGGGACCGGGGAGATGGCTGAGCTGATCCGGTCGAAGGACTGGACCCAGACGTCGCTCGGCGGGATTGGGACCTGGTCCGAGACGCTACTGGCGACGATCAATGTTTTACTGCTCTCCCCGTCTGCCTTCTGTCTGTATTGGGGCGAGAGTCAGACCCTGCTCTATAACGATCGCTATCGGCAATTTCTGGGCAGTAAGCATCCTGCCTCCTTGGGTGCGCATGGACCCTCGGTCTGGCAGGAGGCATGGTCCATCTTCGGACGTCCGATCGAGGCCGCGTTCCATGACGGAACGGTGACCAACGCCGTCGAGACCCTGATCCCAATCATGATCGACGGCACATTACAGGACCGTTGGTGGAACTATGGCCTCTATCCGGTCTATGAGCGCGGGCGAATCCTGGGCGTAGCGGCGCCCTGCAATGATGAGACGCCGCGGCTGCTGGCGAAGAATGCACTGCTGGCGAGTGAGGCGCAGGCAAAGCGTGTGCTGCAGAGCATCGGGGACGCCGTCATTGTGACGGATGTAAACGGGCGCGTTGTAAGGATGAATTCGGTCGCGGAGCAGCTCACGGCCTGGACGGAATCGGAGGCGGCTGGACGCATTCTGTCCGATGTTTTTCGAATCGAGCATGAGACGACAACGGAGCCGGCGGAGAATCCTTTGACACCGGTGTCGCAAGCACGTGCCGTCGCCGAGTCTGCTGACGATACCGTGCTTCTGGCGAAGGATGGCCGGGCGATCCCGATCGACAACAGCAACGCCCCAATCTACGACGAGTCCGGGCAGTTGAATGGAATGGTTCTTGTCTTTCGGGATATCGCCGTTCGACGAGCGGCTGAACGCGAGCGCGACCAGAGTCTTGGCAAACTGAACGCCATCCTCGACGTTGCGTCGGAGGCGATCTCTTTCATCGATCGCAACTGGGTCATCACGTACCAGAATCCCGCAGCGGTCAAGGCGACTCTTCGCCAGGGACAGATCGTCGGCACCAATTTCTGGGAGAGCTATCCGCGAGAGAGTCACGAAGAGTCCGCTGTCCTGCATTACTACCGGGCGATGGACGAGGGTGTCCCGGCCGACTTCGAGAACTATTATCCGAAGCCTTACGATCGATGGTTTGCCGTCAGTGTCCGTCCTGCGACGGATGGAATTACGCTGTCGTTCCGGGATGTTACGGAGCGAAAGGCCCTGGAGTATGAGCGCGAGCGGTTACTGACACGGCTCACACAGATTCAGGACTCCTCCCCGGACGGGATCGCCATAATCGACTGTGATTGGAGCATTTTGTATCAGAACGCGGCGGCGGAGAGGATGACTGCGCTGAGCGCTCAAGGCTCGGTTATCGGCAGAAAGCTCTGGGACGTCTATCCTGCGACGATCCATGAGAGCACGGGCCTCGTCGAGAACTATCACCGCACGATGACAGAGAGGGTGCCGACCCACTTCGAGCAGTATTATGCCAGCCAGGATCGGACCCTCACCAGCTTTGTCTGGCCTTCTGCGGAGGGCATTATCGTCTTCGTGCGAGACGTTACGGAGCAGCGGCGGGCGGCTCGGGACAAGGATGCGCTGGTCGAGGCGCTACAGATTAGCGAAGAGAGCTTTCGAATCGCAGCCGACGTGCTGCAACTGGGTCACTGCCGGCTGGAGCTGCCAAGTCTGAAGCTTGTCTACATGACGCCTATCTTCAAAGCCACCTACGGCCGGGGCCCCGACGATCCCTTTACCTATGAAGACCTTCTGAGTACGATCCATCCTGAAGATGTGGCCGGGGTGAGGGCGGCGGGCGTCGCTTCCTGGCAAAACAACGAGCCTTATCTGCATGAGTATCGGGTCATCTGGCCGGATGGGAGTCTGCACTGGATTCAGGGCCGTGGAAGGCTGATTCAGTTCAGCGATG
>CAZZZQ010000429.1:0-3850 GCA_964658405.1 uncultured Sphingomonas sp. | reverse complement strand
TTCCCACAAGGCCATCGCCCGTACCGGAAAGCCGCTGCTTGGAACCCCAGTTAGAGGCCTTCCGTGCGGCGTCATCTACGTCGTCATTGCCGGTCGCATACTGCGGTCCGGGCTGATTCAAGATAAAGTACGCCGCAATGCTCACGCTCAGGCCTGCAACAATCCATGGAAACGCCTTCATTTCAATCTCCTTATATAGCTCTTGCTTCAAATTGGCTCAAGCGTTTTGGTGGGTCCCGGAATCTCCGCAAGTCGCAGGAACGCTCAAAACCTCAATGCATTGGAGGGCAAGCGCGGACATAAAGTTGGATCACTCCAGCGAATCTGATCGAAGGTGAGCCGCGCGTCAAGCTCTATTGGTAGGGCCACTTAATCGTGTGCCCCAGGTGCGTCGATTTGGAGCCATCAGGCCACCGTAGAAGCAGTACGGACTGTCCTCCCGTTCTGACTTTGCATGGGTCAGGGGCGGGACAGGTTTTAATCGAAAGGCCGCAGTATCACCGCTTGTCGGCTGCTACTATGCAATCACACACAGAGCAAAGTCGCCGCTCACGGCAAAAGGGTCAACGCTGATGCGGAACACCGTATCCGTTTGCCATGAGCAGAAGCGGCTTGCTTGCGGCAAAAAGCACCACCTTGAGGAGTGTCCATGATTCGGAAGAGATTGAAGCGAGCTGTACTACTAGCTCCCCTGGCCCTCGCGGCCGTAACACTGGGCCATGCACAGAATATGACCCAGGGAGCCATCTCTGGAACGGTCTTCGACGCGACCGACGCGGCGATCCCCAACGCCACCGTCCATATCCACAATGAGGGCACAAACGCGGACCTCACGCTGGCAACCAATGGTAGTGGTTTCTTCAAGGCCCCCTCGCTTGCTCCCGGCACCTACACTGTGACGGTTGAGGCAACCGGGTTCGGCTCCCAGCGGACCAACCAGGTTGTCGTCCAGGTAAACCTGGTGACGGAGGTAAACCCACATCTGCAGACTGGCGCAGCAGGCTCGCAGACCGTCGAGGTTACGGCTGACATTCCGGTGTTGAAGTTCGACACACCCGCCTATGGTGGACAGTTGACGAACACGGAGATAGAAAATATCCCGATCAATAACCGTCGCTGGTCGTCCCTCTCGCTCCTCACACCCGGTGTAACCAACGATACCCAGGGATTCGGCCTGATCTCCTTTCGTGCCATTCAGCCCCAGCTGAATAACGTGCAGATCGACGGCGCCGACGACAACCAGGTCTTTTATGGAGAAGAGCGCGGACGTACACGGGCAGGCTACTCGACGGCCCAGGTCGCCATCCGTGAATTCCAGATCAACACGGGTGTCTACTCCGCAGAGTTCGGCCGCGCCGTCGGCGGAGTGGTCAACTCGGTCACGAAGAGCGGCAGTAACCAGTTCCATGGCGAGCTGTACTTCTATCACCGCGATCAGCAGTGGAGCGCGTCGAACCAGTTCACGACGACCATCGCCTATGACCCGGTGGCCGGCACTGCGAGCAAGATCTACTTCAAGCCGAAGGATAAACGCAATCAGTACGGCTTTGGCTTCGGCGGCCCGCTCCTCCGTGACAAGCTCTTTTTCTTCTACGCATTCGACCAGTTCCGGCGCGTCTTCCCTGGAACAGGCTCTGCGGCTGCCGCTTCCTTTTACTCGCCCCTTACTGCTGCTCAATCGGCAACGCTGGCGACAAGCATCCGCAACGGCACAGGAGCAGCGACCACAGCGGCGCAAGCTTCTACGGCATACAACAATCTGATCGCCGCGGCAAACACCGACCTGGGCACCACGCCCCGTATCGGATTCCAGATCATCAACACGCCGAAGCTCGACTACACGATCAACCAGAAGAACACGGTCAGCGTTCTCTATCATCGCCTGCGCTGGGACTCTCCGGGCGGCGTGCAGACGCAGTCCAACGTCTTTTATGGCAAAGAAGGCTTCGCCCAGGATTTCGTGAAGCTGGACTATGGCGTGGTCAAACTCGATTCGGTCATTACTCCGAGCATCACCAATGAGGTCCGATACCAGTACGGCCGCGAGTTGAACGACGAGAGTGCCTTGCCGAACGGCAGCTTCGTCAATCAATATCTGACCTCCAACGGCAACACGCCGCAGGTCAATCTGAATAATGGCTCGCAGGGCTTCATCGCCGGTCAGCCGTACTACGCCTTTCGTCCGGCTCTGCCCGATGAACGCAAGTGGCAGGTTGGAGACACGGCGGTGGCCCAGTTCGGTCGTCACGGCATCAAGTTCGGCCTGGATATCGTCCACAACTACGATTTGCAGAACACTCTCGGCTACTCCGGCTACTCGCCGAACGGAACGTACAATTACACCTCGATCCTCGCGTTTGCGCAGGATGCGCTCAGCGGCAGGGGCGGAGGGTGCGGAACGACCACCAACGGCGTATACACCCCGGTAGGGTGCTACAGCTACTTCCATCAGACGGTCGGCGGAACGACCTTCGATCTCGCGACCGTCGACTACGGCTTCTTCGTGCAGGACGACTGGGAGATCACTCCTCGGCTGACCCTGAACATCGGCGCACGCTACGACTATGAGTCCATCCCTGGGCAGCAGGCTAACCTGGTGGTCTCCAGCTTCGCTCCCAGCGCAAACAAGATCAGCGACAAGAACAATATCGGACCCCGCGTCGGCTTTGCCTACGACCCGTTCGGATTAGGTAAGACGGTTGTCCGTGGGGGCTTCGGCATCTATTACGGTCGCATTCCCAACGTCAACATTCTTAGTGCTCGCTTCGCTTCGGGTGCATCAGCCGGTCAACTCAGCTACAACCTCCCTTCGCCCACCGCTGCGGGTGCACCCTTACTTCCAAGGCTTCCTGCAACTTTCACAGGCCAGACGCCTGACATTCAATACATCGACTCTCACCTTCAGAACCCGTACACGGAGCAGTTCGACTTCGCCGTCCAGCAGAACCTGGGCTGGGATTCTATCTTCTCCATCAGCTATCTCGGAGCACTGGCGCGTGAACTGCCGAACAGCCTGAACCTGAACGTCAATCCTGCAAACGCCTATACGGTCAACTACACGGTGCTCGCCGGGACGGATGGTACCTGTGGTCCACTGGCCTGCGGTACCGCGGTGCCGGTAAAGGTCTACGGGCAGCGCCGCAACGGCTCCAGCGCCAGCATCAATAACAATCCAAACTACGGGGCGGTCTATGCCGGCCTCAGCAACGTAAACGCGAGCTATCATGCGGCAACGGTAGAAGTGACGAAGCGAGCTGCAAAGTTCGCCAGCTTCGATATCAACTACACCTGGTCGCACGCCCTCGACTACAACCAGACCTCGGTTACTGGCTTCAGCACCAACAACTTCTTCGATCCGTACGGAAACACGCGTGCAAACTACGGCAACTCCTACCTGAACGTCCGCCACCGCGCTGTAGGCTGGGCGATTCTGAACCTGCCCGGCACCAAGGGCATTCGCTACGTGGACGCTGCAACAAACGGCTGGTCGATCAAACCGGCGCTGCAGGTACAGTCCGGTCTGCCGTATAGCGCTACCGTCAACGGGACGACAGCGCCAGCCCAATGCACGGTTGTCGGCTGCCTCCAGGCCGTCAATAGCGGTCTGTCCGGGCTTGCGCTCCCAGTCGCTTACATTCCGGCGATCGGCCGCAATACCTACACCTACCCCCGCGACCTGGTGGTTGACGTACGCATTCAGAAAGACTTCAAACTCACCGACCGCTTCAACCTTCAGTTCATCGGCGAGGCGTTCAACGTTGCCAACTATCAGAACGTGACCAGCCTGGTCACGACTGCTTACAACCTCACTGCTACGTCAACCGCAACCACCAGCTCCGGCACCCTTACC
>CAZZZQ010000428.1:0-3853 GCA_964658405.1 uncultured Sphingomonas sp. | reverse complement strand
CTGTTGACGTGATCCTCACGGCCCGGTTTTCAAGACCGCTGCCTTAAACCACTCGGCCACCCCTCCAGAGAGCGACTTCTAACGCTAAAACAATGCGCTAGATACCCTTTGCAGCGCGACCGATAGCTTGGTGCTCAAGTCCTGTGCCGCCGTTTGTGCCGTTGCCGTGTATGGCATCGAGCTCATCCGAGGTCAGGGACGCGAGGTAGATCTCGGTCGTCTTGACCGATGTATGCCCCAAGTGGCGCGACAGGCGATAGATGTCGCCGCCTGCCTTCAGCCAGCGGATCGCGAAGCCATGGCGCAGGTCATGGACCCGGAAGCGCCGGAACGGCCGCCCGGCGGCTTTCTCGTCCTCTGCCACCCGGCGGATCACCTGGCCGAAATTGCTGGCGAAGTTGCCGTAGGCGTCGCCGTCGCGGTTCGGGAACAGCGTGCCCGTCTTGCGCGCCGCGGACAGGATGGCCGTCGCGTCGCCGCCTGGCGTCGCCCAGGCGATCGTCCGTGGCCGGTTGGTCTTGGTCCTCACCAGGCGCACCTGCCGGCGCTCCTGGTCGACCTCCTCGGCCGCCAGGGTGACCGCCTCGTCCTCGCGCATCCCCGTCGCATCGAGCAGCCTCAGGATCATCGCCATCGGCGCCGGGCACGCGCGCAGCACGGTTTCCAGATCGCGGCGCGCCGGCGCCTGGTGCGGGTCGCGCCGTTCGCGGATGATCGACCGATCGAAATTGCGCGCCGGGTTCTCGACCAGCCAGCCCCATGCGATGCAGCTCGCCAGCAGCCTGGACAGCGCGGTGATGTCGCGGCGGATCGTGGCGTTCGTCACGCGGCCGGTCCGGCGAGATATGAACTCGGCGATCGTCCGGCTGGTGATCTGGTCCATGCGGAGCTCGCCGAACGTCTCCTCGAGCACCGCCACCGAAGTCAGGTAGCGCCTGACGACCTGCGGCTTCACCGAGCCGGGGAGAACCTCTGTTGCCCACCGCACGACGGCGTCTTTCCAGCGCGGGGTGTCCCCGTCGCCGAACTCCGCGCGCTCGAGCTTGATGCGCCAGTCTTTAAGCCGCCGCGCCGCCTCCCGCGCATTATCTGTTCGTAGGCTGCGTCGATGCTCGCGTCCACCGATCGTGACGCGTCCCCACCATATGTCGCCGCGCTGGTAGAGATTGCCGGGTCTCTTGCGCGGCATGCTTCGAGTTCCTTCTGCCGTATCCAGCCGCGGATCGCGCTGGGATCAAAGGTCCAAATCCCGCCGAGCTTCGCAGCGCCCGGCAGCTGGCCGGCGGCCGCCATCTCCTGCACCTTGCGCAACGACATGCCGGTCATCTCGACCACGTCTGCTGGGCGTACGCGCTCAGGCATCGGGCGCGGCCTGCCCTGGGCAATAGACCGTCTCCTCGAACTGTTCTGCGACATCAAGCATCCATGCTCGACCGAGATGATGACGAGCGCGCCACGCGGCGAAGCATTTGTGCAGCTCACGTTCCAGTTCGGCCCTCTGCTCAACAGTGGGGTCCATGTCCAAGTCCCCATATTCATTGGCACTGTCCTCATTCCACGTGTGCCAACTGTCGAGGACGTCGTCGCTGCTGAAGATGTCATCGGTTAGTGATTTAGGCCGGGCCATCACCAAATAAACGGTCCGGCACGAATCCTTTTCCCCGTCTTCTGACCAATCGATAGAGGTGACCGCATGTGCAATGGCGCTCTCTTTGTCGATGAGCGGACCGTTCCATTGCTCAGCGTCTTTGTATTCGGCCCAATACCAGCCAAGCGGGGGTTTTTGCTGCTGAGCCGGTTCGATCTGCCCTTCGGTCAGGGGTGTTGTTGAGTTGTTCACGGGGTTTCCCCGCGGGAATTTGTTTTACCGAGAATAGAGACTGTGTCGGTCATGCCATCTCCACCTCATCGTCATCGACGAAGCATCCGCAGCCGCCGAGATCATCCATGTCGACCTGGCCGCCGGCCTCGATCTTCTCGCGGAGGGTCCGCATCGTCAGCGGCTTTTTCTTTCCGTCCCCACGCCGGTCCGTCATCATCGATACATCACCAAGCAGCTCTCGGATCTGCTCTTCGCGGGCTTCATGGCGTCGGTAGCGGTTCGGCATCTGGCGCAGCAGGAGGGCAAATTGGCCCTGTCCCGCTTTGCAGCAGAAGCCTCCGCAGTTGTTGTGAGGGAACCCCATCTCATAGAGACGCGGCGGCCTGATCCCTTTTTCGCGAAGCTCGCGAAGCAGTTCCGGTTTCGTCAGATAGGGAGCGTCGCAAAGGGGCGCCTCATACTGCCAGCCGTCCTTTGCGCGCCGGGGTCGGACACCATGACCAGCGCCATCGTCGAAGCGGTGCTGCTCCGTCCAATCGATCCCGACATACATGACGGTTTCAGTGGGGTCGCAGTTCTGCTTGAGCCAACGGTCCGCCATCTGCCGCTTCAGCTTCTTCGAGCACGGGTCGACGCTGCTGTTCCCGAGAAACCTCTCAGCCTCGAACACCTCCCAGGGCGTCCTGCCATCCGCAATCCGGATCAACCTGGGCGCGCCCGAGAACACGTCGGCGGCTGCCTCGTCCAGGAAGCGATAAAGATCCTCGTCCTCCATGAGCGTGTCGGTGAACAGCAGGGTCAGATCGGCTGTGCCGTGGCGTGCGGCTACACGCTGGGCAGCAGCCCATGAGCCGATGCCACCGCTGAACATGACGATGTGCTTCTGCGCGCTCATCGCTCTATCCACGGGAAGAAGCGTTGTCGGAAGCAGCCTCAGAGGCGGCGGCGGCCATTGCCTCCACTTCCTCCTTGATGACGTCCCGCCACTTCGCCCCGCGCGCTTCGATAGCCTTCAGAAAACGCCAGATGGCGAAGGCTTGCTCGTCCTCGGCCCGTGCCTTGATTACATGGCCTCCAGCCCGATAAGCCTGCACCAATGGGATCACCTGAAAGCAGATGGTCCCGAGCACTTCTTTGATTTCGGGCGTGATCTCGTCTGGCAGCCGAATTTCGTTAGGAGATGTTGTGCAAGCCTCCCTCAGCGAGGCGGCTTCCTTGATCGCGCTTTCACACCGAGTTGCCAACTCGGTGGCATGTTCGCGCCAGGTCACCCGCCAGAGCGGTGCGTTATCATTCGGACAGCGTTCGCCAGCCTCATCGCGGGAGCCAATTGTCCCGTCGACCGCGCTGAGGGTCGACTGCATCAGAACGAAGTTGCACAGCGCACACCGCCAAAGGCCCGGGACGTGGATGTCTCGATCAAAGTTCATCGGTCTACCCTCGAGGAGTTTGTTTAACGGCCATGGGCGATCGTCCCGATCGGCGCCTGGCCGCGGCGGCGTGCGGCGACGGGATCCGCGACCTGGTCGACGAAGCTGATGCCGCGTTTCGGGGTCACCTGCTGCGTCGGAGCGCTCCTGGCATCGGCATGGGCCTCCGTGGCCGAAGGCCGGCCCCACGCAGGCAGCGTGATCTCAAGCCATCCCTCGCCGGAGTCGTGGTCGAGTGCCGTCATTGTGTGACGATCCGCCGGAATCCAGTCCAGGCCTTGCAGGATGATCAGCGATCGCTTCGGTTTCTGTTTACCGCCAGCTGCGGCGAACACCCTGCCGCTACCCTTCTCGACGCGCAGCAAGCCAAGATGCTCGCCGGAGCCGATCAGTAGACGAAACGACGCGCCGGGCTTTATCCACTCAGCTTCCGGGCCGATGAACTCCGGCCGCAGCGTGATGCTGATGCGCGGTCTCATGCGGGCGCTGCTCGCAATGGATTGGGCGACGACCGGAACTGACGTCATGTGCGAGTGATGCGGTGCGTCGATTTTTAGCGAAACATCCTGCCAGCTCATTTCTCGGTTTCCTGCCTTGCCTG
>CAZZZQ010000427.1:0-3858 GCA_964658405.1 uncultured Sphingomonas sp. | reverse complement strand
AACCGTGCCGGTCTTCGGCATCAGCTCGGCGCCGAAGGCTCCCATCTTCTTGCAGGCGGCGATATCCTCGTCGTACATCAGGCAGGCCTCTTCGACGACCGCCGTTCGGATGGTCGCGAGATCCGCGCCGCCCTCGGCAAGCCGGTTGAAGAGATCGCGAATCCGGCCGATTCCCCAGAAGAGGTTTACGGCGGTCGGCCGGGTCGCCGCGAGCGTATCGCAGATCACGTCCACCTCTGCCGTAAGCTCCTCAAGCGTCGTCGCCGGGCTGCGCTCAATGCCGATCGCTACGCCCATGGCCGCGGAGACGCCAATTGCCGGTGCGCCGCGCACGATCATGTCGCGGATTACGGTCGCAACCTGCTTGTAGTCAGTAGCAAGGACGTAGACCTCCTCCAGGGGAAGCTTGGTCTGGTCGAGGAAGTTAACGCCGGTGGGGAGCCATTCGAGGGTAGGAATCATGTCTGGTCCAGTTTACCGAAAGCTGGCGCCTGGCGTCGGCCTCACGCCTTCTCGAGCGCCAGATGAGCCTTGCGTACGTCGCTTGCCGTGAAGAGTGCGACAAAGGGTGCGCCCTCTGCGGCAGCTTCGATGGCGGCTCGACCGCCCTGCTCCCGGTCGACGAGGCAGAGAATTCCGATCACCTTCATACCGGCCTCGCGTGCCGCTTCGATCGCGGTGATGGTGGAGCCGCCGGTGGTGCAGACATCGTCGACGATCACGACTGGAGCACCCTGCTTGAGAAAGCCTTCGACGCGGCGACCGGTTCCGTGGGCCTTCTCAGCCTTGCGAACCAGGAAGCCGTGGATCAGCTCCGGAGCCGGGCCGGGATCGCTGTCCTCGTCGAGATCGAGCGCGGTTGTGAGCTCGAGGATCTCGGCATATTCGGCCGCGGCCCATGCGCTGGCGCTGGCGGTGTTCGAGACGAGTGGATCGGCCCCCATAGTCAGACCGCCGACGGCCTCGGCCTCAGGAAAGCGCTCGCGGATGACTTCGTACATCAGGAGTCCGGCGAGGCGACCGCCCTCAGCGTGCAGCGTGGTCGTCCGGCAGTCGATGTAGTAGTCGCTGCGCTTGCCGCTCGCGAGCAGGAAGTCGCCGAGCTTGAAGGAGTGGGTTGCAATGAGGTCCAGGAGGGCAGTCCGAAGATCGGTAGGCATAGGCCGATTGTAGCGAACCGACAACAACAGGGAGCAAACGCCCCCACCCATGTCCGTCCCGAAGAGATTCGCGCTTCCGGCCTTACTGGAGGAGAGCCTAGTGCATAACCCGATCGAGATGCCGAAACCCACCGGTCAGCACGAACAGGATCAGGAAGACCGACAGGTTATAGCTGCCGTGCACGATGGTTGAGCAGGCTACCGAGCGCGTCCGGATCCGGACGACCGTCAGCAGCAGCGAGACACAGCCGAGCAGCACGACAGCGGTCCAGGTATATCCAAGCTGCTGGGCGTGAAGCATCGCGAAGAGCGCACTGGTCAGCAGGCTGGAGACGATCACAGCGGGCAGGCTGCGGAAGGCCATGTTTCCGGTGCCCTCAGCCAGCCCGGCGGAGCGGTCTTCGGGGAGCGCGAAAAGGTGCTCCGGCGGCGGCTCGCCACGAAAGCGGCTGGCCGAGAAGTGGAGCAGGTAGCGCAGCCACGGTCCAAGCCAGTCGGCCGCGATGGTGAAGGCAGGCAGCAGAAAGCCGCGGAAGCAGATCTCCTCGAACAGCGGCGCGAGCAGGGTTCCGAAGGCGGTGACGAGCCAGACATCCGAGGTCGAATGGAAGAAGTTATCCATGGGCACCGTCTTCGGCATCGAGATGAGGCTGGAGAGCGCCTGCACCGTCCAGCCGGTCAGGATGCCCAGCGGAATCAGCTTCGGTGCGAGCCGGAGCGCCCTGGCGCCGTCCCAGTTGATCCCGGCCAGAAAGCTGCGGTGCCACATCAGCGGAAAGACGAACCAGCAGATGGTCAGTGCCAGCACATAGGTCGCAGCCTCTGAGGCGAGTAGCAACTTTGGGTGCTGGAGACTGACGGCGACAGGAGCAGCCGACTGCCGCATGATCGGCAGCAGCAGCGTGGCCTGGGCAAATAGAAGCAGCACCCCGGCGATCGCCAGGAAGAGCAGCGCATGCCCGGCGTGAGGGACACGCGACGAAGGGAGCTCCTCCCCAAAGACCGGCGCAGGCTCAAGCGGGCTGCGCCATCCGGCTGCCGGGATGTCGTCGTCGATCACGCCTTCTTCGGCCTTCCGACAGCCTTCTTCGCCGTCTTCTTTGCGGCTTTCTTTGCCGGTCTCTCCGGGGGAGCTCCGGCCCGCGCGGTCGGCATGCCGGTCTTCTTCTCCGGTGCGACGAACTTGCCGCGGGCCTCCTTCTGCCGGTCGGCGGCTGCGCTGATGCTGGCAGGCTGTGGCCCGGCATAGCTGACGCCGCCCTTTTTCGCGGTGGGATCGATCTCGTAGTGCCGCGCAAGGAAGTTGCCGGTGTGCGACTCGGCGACCGTGGCGATCTGCTCCGGCGTGCCATGCGCGATCACGCGGCCCCCGCCCTCGCCACCTTCGGGACCCATGTCGAGGATGTAGTCCGCGTTCCGAATGATGTCGAGGTTGTGCTCGATGATGATGACGGTATTGCCGAGATCGGTGAGGCGGTGCAGCACCTCGAGCAGCTTGCGCACATCGTCGAAGTGCAGCCCGGTCGTCGGCTCATCCAGCAGGTACAGCGTGCGGCCGGTCTGGCGCTTGGAGAGCTCGCGGGCCAGCTTCATGCGCTGGGCTTCGCCGCCCGAAAGAGTCGTCGCCGACTGGCCGAGATGGATGTAGCCGAGGCCGACATCGACCAGTGTCTGCAGCTTTACGGCGACCGTTGGAATGTCCTTCAGGATGGGCACGGCATCGGCGATCGGCAGGTCGAGCAGGTCTGCGATCGAGTAGCCGTTGAACTTTACCGTCAGTGTCTCCTGGTTGTAGCGGCGACCGTTACAGATGTCGCAGAGCACATAGACATCCGGCAGAAAGTTCATCTCGATCCGCCGCTGACCCTCGCCCTGGCAGGCTTCGCAGCGTCCACCCTGGACGTTGAACGAGAACCGGCCCGGCTTGTACCCGCGCTCACGCGAGTCGGGGAGCATGGCAAAAAGATCGCGCATTGCCGTGAAGACGCCGGTGTAGGTCGCAGGATTCGAGCGCGGCGTACGGCCGATGGGCGACTGGTCGATCTGGATGACCTTGTCGAGCTGGTCGATTCCGCGAACCGCCCCATGCCTGCCCGGATCTTCGCGGGAGCCGTAGAGCTCCTTCGCCAGCGCACGGTAGAGGATGTCGTTGACCAGCGTGCTCTTGCCCGAGCCGCTGACGCCGGTCACAACCGTCATGACGCCGATGGGGAAGTGCGCCGTCACGTGCTGCAGATTGTGCGAGTGCGCGTCCTCGACCGTCAGCCACTTGCCGGTCAGCTCACGCGGCTCGCTGCGTGCAAGCAGCTTCAGCTTCCCCGAGAGATACTGGCCGGTGACCGAGTTCGGGTCGTCCATAATCTCCTGCGGGGTCCCCGCAGCCATGATGAAGCCGCCGTTCTTACCCGCACCGGGGCCAAGGTCGAGCATGTAGTCGGCCTTGCGCATGGTGTCTTCGTCGTGCTCGACGACGAGGACGGTGTTGCCAAGGTCGCGAAGCGTTTCGAGCGCGGTGATCAGCCGCTGGTTATCCCGCTGATGCAGCCCGATGGACGGCTCGTCGAGGACATAGAGGACGCCGCGCAGCTTCGAGCCGATCTGGGTTGCCAGTCGAATGCGCTGACCCTCGCCGCCCGAGAGCGTTGCCGCCGAGCGGTCGAGCGAAAGGTAGCCGAGGCCGACCGCGTTCAGGAACTCA
>CAZZZQ010000426.1:2402-3861 GCA_964658405.1 uncultured Sphingomonas sp. | reverse complement strand
GTGCTCATCCCGCTGCTGCAGATGCCCCAGCGTCAGTCCGGTCAATTCTGCCCTGCGCAGGCCGCAGCCGAGAAGAAGAGACAGGATGGCGTAGTCCCGCTTGTCGCGTACAGAATCACTGGCAGGTACGGCAAGCAGCTTCTTGCCCTGATCAGCGGTCAGCCAGTTGCCCAAACGGATTCCCAAGCGTTTCGCTCCCTTGACGCGGCGAATGCCTGCGGCAAGGTCAGGGTTCAGCAAGCCGTTGTCGGACGCCTCATAGGCGAGCCGCCGCACCACGGCAAGCCTGAGATTGATCGTCGCTGGGGCAAGACGTCGAGCCTCCAGCTCATACCGATAGCGAAGAACGACAGTTCGTCCAAAGGCAAGCCGTGGCTCAGAGCAGTACCATGTGATGAAATCCTCGATCGCAGCCCCGTAGGTTCGCTTGGAAGCGGCGGAACCAAGACTCTGAAGAACAGAGATCTTGGAATGGTCGAGGTCGGGTAGGCGTAAGATCGTCCGGGTCGACCGATGTTTTAGCTTGCGCTTCTGAGTCATGGAGGCGGCCTCCCTTGCCGCGCATCCATGATCAGGCTCCTCAAAGAATCAGCTGAAAGTCCGAAGTTGCCGAAAACACCGACTTTGCGGGATGTAGTTCAGGGGGCTTCAAATACATAAACTCTAGTAGCAGCAATTTGGAGGGGAAACAGTGGAACTTGGCTTCATCGTGTACATCTTGCTCGTCTTCGTTTGCGGCGGATTTGCACTTTTTGCGTTGATGTTCTACCTGATCAGGGCGTTCATCGTTCGTCGGCACCAAGTGGCATGGTCCGCGCGCACACTGCGATCGAAGGTTGCTCTCCTCATTGTCATCGGCCTGACCGCAGCTCTTCTATTTGTCCCGCTCCGCATGATTTGGGTTACACGTCTGGGAGCGATGCCCGGAGAATACAAAAGCGACGGCGTATGGGGAAGTGCTGCTTTAGAGGTCTCTGCAGATGGATCTTTTATTGAGACTTGGCATTTCAGGAATGAGTACACCGGGCAGTCGGAGGGCGACGGATCTATGCACGGACGTTGGCGTGATGGGGGAAGAGAATGGCTCACACGAAATGTGTTTCTTGAGCCCTTCACCCCTCTCGCTCAATACGATCGAGGAAAGATCTACCGAAGTAATCCAGTAAACGTACAAGGATATGGAGGCTTTACCGCATTGGAAGTCGATTTAGGTGCCGACATAACGTTCTGGAAATAAGCTGAGCCATGGCACTCTTGCACTCCGTTCCCTCAAACGGCGTTTGCGGCAATGTAGGCACCTCAGCCTAAGAACCAGCAGCCGCACTCGCCACTTCCCTTTCCTCCACAAAGAGCGATTCCGTTCTGGAGGGCTGAGGTCGTACTTTGAAGTTCAGCGCGGTCTGTTCATGAGCTCGTGGATGCTGTTCACGCCACAGCTCCAACAGAAGCGGCGGCATGT
>CAZZZQ010000426.1:0-2392 GCA_964658405.1 uncultured Sphingomonas sp. | reverse complement strand
CGGCTTACCTTCGCGTGACACGCAGGACAAAGCGAGATCATCAGATTGAGGATTGACTTGCCGGGTACGCGATGATGGACAACGATCGAGCGCTTCCTCCGTCCGGACGCTCCACACACCCTGCAAGCATAGCCGTCTCGTTCGAGTACCTGCTCTCGTAGGCCGCCGAAGTACGCTTCATCCTGCCGCTTCAGCGTGTAGCAGGTCGAGCACATACCCTGGGCCAGGATCTTCTCCCGGCCACATCGGCAGTGCAGTGCTCGTTGAATGCCCCTCTTCATCCTTTACCCTTCGATTCCTGCGACACCCACGCTGATGTCGGTCTTCACCCAACCCGCCTGCCAGGGTTGCGTCCGGCCCTCATCGAAGCCGATTCCATGAAGCCGTGCCTCCCGGCCAGCGTCGAAGAGGACGCCCCAGGTCGCTTCGTAGCTGTCTTCCAGACCTTCGTCCACGACCTTGCGATGCCGTGCCGACTCCAGCCGGTCCGTGTCCGCATCGTCCCAACCCGAGCACCAGGCCATCGTAGCGTCCTCCAACAACATCATGCCGGCCAGTCTCGCCCGATAGCCGAGGCTGTACTCTTCAAGTTCCAGAGCATCCATTCCGTGATCCATCATCGCTGCGCTCTCTTCCCTGCTGCCTTCGTTGATACTGCTCGCCTCATGTAACGGTAGACCGTGTCCCGCGTCAGGCCAAGCTCCCGAGCGAGAGCGGTCTTCGATTCGCCGTCCGCTACCCGCTTCAGCAAAGCCACCGCCTGGACTGCGGTCAACGCCCGCTTACGGCCGACGTAGACACCTCGCTTCTTCGCCAAGGCAATGCCCTCTCGCTGCCGCTCGCCGATCAGCTCCCGTTCAAACTGCGCAAAGGCACCCATAACACTGAGCAGCAAATTAGCCATCGGCGAGTCTTCCCCGGTAAAGGTCAACTGTTCTTTAATGAACTGGACGTGGACGCCACGCTTGGTCAGTTCCAAGACAATCCGGCGCAAGTCATCCAGGTTGCGGGCCAGCCGATCCATGGAATGACAGATCAAGGTATCGCCTTCCCGGATAAAAGAAAGCAGAAGCTCAAACTGGGGACGATGAACGTCCTTGCCGGAGGCTTTGTCGGTAAACGTCTTATCAAGCTTGAGACCTTCGAGCTGGCGAAGTTCATTCTGGTCAACCGCGCTGACGCGCAGGTATCCTATCTGCAGACCCTTCCCTGCTCTCCGTACCGGCTTCTTCGTAGAAATAGGTTCTTTGGGCTTCCTCATCTGGCGTCAGAATACAGGAATACCGAGTCTATTAATACGGAAAAGTGTCTGATTCAACGTGGCTGGTTAGCGTATACCCGAAAGCCACAGGTAAAACAGCAAGGTGAGGCGTCTTGTGTTTCGCTAGCCGATTTCAGATAATGCAGCTCAATGTCCCGAACACTAATCCTCCATCCTGCCCTCAATCCGTCTAGCTTTGTTCTCCTGTTCACAAAGGGGGATTCAGGACGATCATGGAGTGTTCGCGATTACTCGATTCCAAACATCGTAAAGATTCGATACGCCCGCGAGTTCCCATTTTCGATAAGTGACCTCCATGCGCAGACGGTCCTTTCGTTAGAGGCACCTTCAACGTCGACGGCTAACCTCGAATTTTGGCACAGACTAATCCTTGAGACCAGCACTCAACACAATCTCTCAATCGGTAGCGTCACGGCGGACGAAAACAACTCACCAGATAGAGCGTTTCCCGTTTATCAGGCCGAGAGCCTAATGGCTTTGCCAAAAGGTCGGAAGATTCACGACATGAGGCGAATACTATCTTCTCCCAGAAGCGAGGATTGGGTTACGTGGAATGCTTTTGCATTGGTACAAGACCTGGCTCCCCATACTTGGTGGAAGCACTTGGTCCATCTTGCGACCCAATATCATCCACAGGCCGCCGCGAACATCGACTCAGAAGCCGTGCCTCACGTTTCTCTCTGGCGGTCGTTATCCGCTCCGAAGACCTATGAGGCAGCGCACCGTGCGCATATGCGTACGTCGTCCTCGCCATCGACAGTGGCTCGCAGCTTCAACGAAAACGCGGTCGAGGGCGAATCTGAAATCGATATCGTAGTGGAGCTTGAACAAGCAACTGTTTTCATTGAAGCGAAGCTAGGTTCCGATATCAGCGCCCGCACTACTCACGACCCCAGCCGCAACCAGATTATCCGCAACATAGACTGTCTGCTTGAGGTCGCCGGCGACTCTACACCGTACTTTTGGATGTTGGTACGTGATCGCGGCGAAATGAGGTCATATCAGCAACTCTTGGATGCTTACCGCCGCGACCCGTCGTCCTTGATTGAGGTACTGCCGCATCGTGATCCGAAGACGCTAATAGAGATCTCACAGCGACTATGCTCCATA
>CAZZZQ010000425.1:0-3871 GCA_964658405.1 uncultured Sphingomonas sp. | reverse complement strand
CCGTCGATATCAGCGAGGAGAAGGGCGTGCGACTGCGAGAAGGACTCGTCGATCGTGTGCCGAACCCATATGCGATGTGCGGCCGTACCGCCCTGTTCCAACCAATACAATCCATAGCCATGGCCCTGCCCGTAGATCAGGTCCAGCTTGCCGTCATGGTTAACGTCATACCCAAGGATCGGGAAGCCGGCATCGCCGATGTCCCAGTCCGCATGCCACGTCCACTTGTCGTTGTTCGCATCAACCTGTTCGAACCACCCATGCGTGGTGAGGACGTCAGCCTTGCCATCGCCGTTGATATCCGCAACGCCGATGCCATGCCCGTCCTGCTCTTTACCTCCGAGGTGATGGACGCGTGGTTTTTCACTGGCGAAATCGACCCACAGAACACCGGCACGATTGTAGTGAGCAAGCGCGACCTCGGGCTTGCCGTCGCCATTGATATCGGCAAAGGCACCACCTTCGGTGTCGAAGCTGTCCGTAATCTTTTCAGCCTTCCACATTGCCCCGCTCGCCGTAGCTTTAGGCCCGGGATTGCGATACCACCAGAGGCCATTTGCGATCCATCCTGTGCTGACCACATCAGGCAGACCGTCATGATCAACGTCGACGACCCACTCGCCGCAGTCATTCACGAACTCGTTATGGATGCCGACGGTGCGGTACTGATGCTGCTTCCACTCTCCACCACCAGCGCCCGGGTTTTCATACCAGTAAGCGCCGCTGAGCAGGTCGGGAAAGCCGTCTCCATTCATGTCCAGCATCGAGATTCCCTCGGCATGATCGGTGCCGAGACGATGCGAGAGAAATGCAACACGGGCGGCTCCACCCGGCCCATCGCCGGGGTGCTGCAAACGAAATTCAGTGGCATGCGCAGGATCCTGCGCATACCCATGGGAGCAGGCAAACAGCAGCGCAGCGAGGAGTGCTGCGGCGCCTTTATTTCGAAGCTTCATCGTAGTCTCCGTCGATCAGGCGTCTTTGCCGATCTTCATCGTTTCGGGGTTCCAGTGGACGACGCTGCCACGCTCTACGCTCAGATTGCTGAGCAGAGCGGCGCCGGCGGCGCGGAAGCCGAAGGTCGCATCCTCGACAACGGGCTCGCGGCTGCGAACCGAGTTGAAGAAGTTATGGAAGTGGTCGTAGCTATCGAGGTAGCCAGGCGCCGCGGCGAACTTTTGAATCTCCTGGGGCGGTGGCCCCTCAGGATGCTTGACCGGATACTTCTTCCGATACTCCTCGACATACTGCTTCTGCATTGCATCGGAGAAGGTCGAGACGGTATAGCCAGGCTCGCTTGCAAGCGGTGTTCGCGTCACCGTCACGGTATTTCCGGCAATCTCCATCAGCCCCTCAGAGCCGGTGAAAAGGAAGCCTTCGCTCTCCTCGCCGCCATCGACAAAGTTCACATGGAGGCTCAGGTTGAAGCCCTCGGGATAGTCGAAGAGCGCGAGCAACACGTCGTTCGCGTCGCGTCCATCCTTCCAGAAGCGAAGGCCTCCGGTCGCCATCGCCCGGGTTGGACCCTTCGCTCCGGTGATGAAGTGTGTGCCGCTGAAGAGATGGACGAAGAGGTCGCCGGCAACTCCAGAGCCATAGTCCTTCCACTTGCGCCACTGGAAGAACCGCTCGGCCGAGAAGGGAATCTTCGGAGCCGAGCCAAGGAAACGAGGCCAGTCGCAGGTGGATGTCGAAGCATCAAGCGGAATCGAATAGTCCCACGCGCCGATCGCAGAGTTGCGATCCCATCGGGCCGTCACCATGTTCAGCTTTCCGATTGCGCCCGAGGCGAGCAGTTCTTTCGCCTTGGCGTAGACGACCGAGCTCACGCGCTGGCTGCCGACCTGCAGAATGCGATTGGTCGATCGAGCCGCCTCGATAATCTCTGGCCCATCCGAATAGATATGGATCATTGGCTTTTCGAGATAGACATCCTTGCCGGCGCGCATGGCGTCGACCGCTGCCTGCTTATGCCAGTGGTCCGGCGTGGCGATCAGAACCGCGTCAACATCCTTGCGCGCGAGGATCTCACGATAGTCGCGAGTCGTAAAGAGGTCAGAACCCCACATCTCCTTCGCGTGCGTAAGACGACCGTCATAGCAGTCTGCAACTGCGACCAGTTTGACACCTGGAACCTGGATCGCTGTCTTCGTGTCGCCCTGGCCCTGGATGCCGGCGCCGATCAAGGCCAGTTGAATCATGTCATTTGGGGATCTACGGGCCGGCGTCCCTGCCTGGGCGAAGATCGTGTGCATCGGAGCCAGGGTAGCCGCAACTGTTGCGGTCTTTGCGGCAGACTGGAGAAAGGTCCTGCGATCAAGCATGTGTAGCATCTCACTTTCGCGCTTGTACTTGGCAGCGTATCAACTGTCGATTGAAGTTAATCCCCCGAATGGGTAACTGTCCAGTACTGCTCAGCAATCGATGAGGTGAATTCATCATTCCTGCAGGCATAGGCGCTCTTTACAGCCCGCAAGGAAGGCCTGGCTGCTGCAGTTTTCGCAACTGTCTTTGATCAAAGAAGGTACGCTGCGGTCGCGGCTCTGAACTCACGGCCGCTTGCTGCGAGGGCCGAACTGAGACGGACTCAGTCCCCGCTGTGTGCCATCGAAGGATCGAGGTACATCTGAACCTGATCTCTGCCGAGAAACTTTGCCTGATACAGTGCCTGGTCGGCGTCACGGATAAGGTCGTCTCCACTGAGTGCCCTGTCCGGAAACATGCTGATCCCGATCGAGACGCTGATCTTCCGTAAGGGATCGCCGCGGAACTGAACCTGGATCGCCGCGATCTTGATACGGATGGACTCCGCCTGCTCTAAAGCTGTCTTCTTCGTGATCTCCGGCAGGATCATGATGAACTCTTCACCGCCAAACCGACAGACGATATCCTCTGGTCTCGCGGCCAGCCTCAAAGACTGCGCGACCTCCCGCAGGACAACGTCGCCTGCCTCATGACCAAACGTGTCATTGAAGGTCTTGAAGTGGTCAACGTCAATCATGATCAACGCCAAGGAAGACTGGCGGCGGATGGCGCGATGCACCTCGCGCTCGAGGGCGCTTTCCATGAAGCGCCTGTTAAACAGATTCGTGAGACCATCGCGGATCGAATGATTCTCCAACTTTGCCTTCAGATTCAGGCTGGCGATCGATAGCGAAGCCATCTCCACCATCTCATGCAGCAACGAAACCCGCTGCTCCGACTGCGCGGCCATCTCGGCGGACAGGCACTCTACATAGATGAAACCCAGCGTCTCCCCATGAGCGGCGAGCGGCATACACATGTAGTTTTCCGGGGGCGCTCCAATGAAGTGCGTACAATTCACCTCGGACGAGCCTGTATTTCTCCATCGAGCCCGTCCCGTCCTCAGTCCACAGCATGCTTCAAGCTCGAAGCCGTCAGCCAGGGTCTTCGGATCATTCCAGGACTCTCCGATTTCAACCATTCGCCGGGAATTGTTAATGGTCAGCGTTGCGCCATGGCTTCCGGGGAAGAGCTTGGACATATGGCGGGTAATACATTGATGTGCCTGCTGTAGAGAGACGCAGAGCTGCAGTTCGTCACGGGCGTTGAGCAGGAGCGTAGCCTCCGCTGATCGTCTCCCCTGCTCCTTGATCGTCGCCGCAAGTTCGACATTTGTCGTTCTCAGCAGGGTCTCGTAGTTGGTCCGACGAAAGGCCCCAAAGAAAAGAACTCCGAATAGCAAGGACACGACCATCACCGAAAATCCGAGATATCCCGCTCCAGAGTAGAGGCTCCGCGCCAGACTTTGGTTTGTCTCTTCGGTGCGCTGGCGCAACAGCTGGCGCTCCTCCTCCATCATCACGCTGATGACGACCTCGCAGGCCCTGAGGGCTTGATCCGGGCGCTT
>CAZZZQ010000424.1:0-3873 GCA_964658405.1 uncultured Sphingomonas sp. | reverse complement strand
TTCCGGTCTTGACTCCGTGACCTGCCTCAACGGTAGCGTTCTTGGTGTCGGTGCCGGCGTTCTTCATATCCTGCTTCGCGCCATCCTGGGCAACGATCGCGGGCGAGACGGACAGCGCAAAGGTCGCTGCAAGGATAAAGCTGCCAATATGACGTAATTGCATAGAAATCTCCTGAGACTACTGTGTGGCAGCCCACATGATAGCGCGAATGCTCGTTTATTTTGAAATCTTGTTGCGTGACGCGCTTGCCGGACAATCAGCAACATTCTTGGGGTGCTCTGGATAGAGCTTGATTCGTTCCTGTATAGTTGCATCGTTCCAGGAAAACGCTCGGAAAGCTGGAAATGCTCCGAACTTTGGGACCGTTGTAATCGTTTTCCAAAAAGGCTTTAGTAAGACCATGCTGTCACTTTGATAGAGAGCGTGCGAGCCGTCCGACGAGACGCGCCCGCCACCAGGAACCTCGACTAATGTACCCTTCGGCCGCGCTTTTACTCTTCTCTGGCACCCAGCTGACGAAGCTCTCGCCAGTGGACATCATCATCCTGGTCCTCTACTTCGTCCTTGTCGTCTTTATCGGCTTCTATGTGAAGGGCCAGACGAACACCAGCGAAGAGTTCTTCCTCGCCGGTCGCGAGATGACTGCCTGGATCGCAGGCCTCAGCTTTGTCTCAGCCAATCTCGGTTCGCTCGAACTGATGGGCTGGGCCGGATCGGCCTACCAGTACGGTATCCTCGCCGCCCACTGGTACTGGATCGGCGCCATTCCGGCGATGCTCTTCCTCGGCATCGTCATGATGCCCTTCTACTACATCTCGAAGACGCACTCGGTCCCCGGCTACCTCCACCTCCGCTTCGGCAACGGAGCCCGCGCGCTCAGCGCCGTCTCGTTCGCCCTGATGACCATCCTCATGAGCGGCGTCAATATGTACGCCATGGCTGTCGTCATGCAGACAATCCTCGGCTGGAACATCACCTTCAGCATCTGGATCGGCGCCGGAACCGTCGCCCTCTACGTCATGCTCGGCGGTCTCCGATCAGCCATTATCAACGAGGTCCTTCAGTTCGTCCTCATCTGGGCAGGCGCCGCGATGATTCCGATCCTCGGCCTGATCGAGGCCGGTGGCTGGAGCAAGCTGAAGGCACAGATCGCCGTCAACGTCGGAACCAACGACTACACGCACATGTGGACGACGCTCGGCCACTTCAAAGACAACCCGATGGGCGTTCACTGGACCGGAATCGTCTTCGGTCTCGGCTTCGTCGTCAGCTTCGGCTACTGGACGACGGACTTTCTCGTGGTCCAGCGCGTCCTCAGCGCTAACAATCTCCGCGCCGCCAAACTCGCCCCGGTGATCGGTGCAGCCTTCAAGATGGCCGTGCCCTTCATCGTCATCGTGCCCGGCCTGCTCGCCCTCGCCGTCCTCAAGAACCCCGATGGCAGCATGATGCACCTGGTCGCCGGCAGCATCGCCAAGGGCAATCCTGCACTTCACAGCTATGACGAAGTGCTCCCGCTGATGCTCATCCGGTACTGTGGTCCAGGCCTGCTCGGACTCGGCATCACCGCTCTCGTCGCCGGCTTTATGAGCGGTATGGCCGGAAACGTCAGCGCCTTCTCCACCGTCTGGACCTATGACCTCTACGGCGCCTTCATCAACAAAAAGGCCAGCGACAAGCACTACGTCGCCATGGGCCGCTGGTCGACCGTCATCGGCATGCTGATCTCGATCATGACCGCCTACCTTGTCATGAATGCCAACAGCATCATGGACTACGTCCAGGCGCTCTTCAGCTTCTTCATCGCACCGCTCTTCGGAACGGTCATCCTCGGCATGATGTGGAAGCGCGCCACGCACGCCGGCGGTTTCTGGGGCCTGCTCGCCGGAACCGCCGCCTCGATCGGCATGTTCACCTGGGTTCAACTCTCACCGGCAGCCCTGCGCTACATCGCCATGAGCCCTGACGCTCGCCCGATGGCCGAGAATCTTTACCGCGCCCTCTGGAGCTGGATCATCTGCGTGGTCGTTACGGTAGTGGTCAGCCTGATCACCAAGCCGGTCCCGACAGCCGAACTGGCCGGACTGGTCTATGGCGTAACGCCTATTCCGGATGACGGTTCGAAGGGCCTCTTCCAGAAGCCAATCTTCTGGGCGATCGTCGTCATCGTGATCTTCTTCATCCTGAACCTGATCTTCTTCTAAACTGTTTCCGCACGGCCTGGAATCCCAGGCAACGAGGCTGCTATGTCGCTTGAAGCAAATGAACACAAGGAAATTTCGATCTGGTTCTTCTGCGGAATTCTAATGCTCGCCTACGGGATCGTGCTGATCGTCACGGGCGCGCTTGAATACAACACGCCCCCGCCGAATGAAGTCATTCTGCCGTGGTTGATCCCGCTCCACCCCACCCTCTGGTGGGGAGTCTTCCTCAGCCTCTTCGGAGGCTTCTACACCGTTCGCTTTCGCCCGGGCAAAGCATAGGCAAAGTTCGGAAAACGTCCTACTGAACCGATTATGTCGGGCATAATGGACTAGCGCGCGGTCCGCAAAGGATGCGTAGGAGAGATATGGCAAAGCAGATGACGATGGGCGTAATTGTGGGCAACCGTGGCTTCTTTCCGAGCCACCTGGCGACCAGCGGCCGCCTGGAGATGATTGCGGCACTGGAAGCGGCGGGGATCAAACCGATCGTACTGACGCCTGACGTCACGGCGCACGGCGCAGTCGAGTCTTACGAGGACGCCAAGAAGTGCGCGGACCTGTTCAAGAAGCACGCCGCAGAGATCGATGGCATCATCATTACCCTTCCTAACTTCGGTGAGGAGCGCGGTCTGGCCGACGCCCTCCGGCTCTCGAACCTGAACGTCCCCGTCCTCATCCAGGCCACACCGGACAATGCCAGCAAGATGTCCATCGCCTTCCGCCGCGACAGCTTCTGCGGCAAGATGTCGATCTGTAACAACCTGAAGCAGTACGGCATCCCCTACTCCCTGACCCGCCTTCACACCGAGGCTCCCGATTCGCCGGAGTTCAAGGCTGATCTCGAGTGGTTCTCCGGTATCTGCCGTGTCGTCAAGGGCCTGAAGAACGTCCGCTTCGGCGCAATCGGCGCCCGTCCGACCGCCTTCAACACGGTTCGCTATTCGGAGAAGCTGCTTGAGCGCTCCGGCATCACCGTCGAGACGCTCGACCTGAGCGAGGTCATGGGCCGCATCAGCCGCATGAACGACAACGATGACGCCGCCCAGGAAAAGCTCGCAGCCATCAAGAAGTACATCCCCGTCGGCCAGACCCCCGAGGCCGCGCTGATGAAGATGGCGAAGCTCGGTGCCGTGATCGACCACTGGATGAAGGCCAGCGAGTTGACCGTCTCCGCTGTGCAGTGCTGGACCTCGATCGAAGAGTTCCTCGGCATCGTCCCCTGCACCGTCATGAGCATGATGAGCGAGAACCTCATCCCGTCCGCCTGCGAGGTCGACGTGCTCGGAACGCTCAGCATGTACGCCCTGACCCTCGCCAGCGAGAGCCCCTCCGCTCTGCTCGACTGGAACAACAACTACGGCGACAACCCGGACAAGGCTGTCTGCTTCCATTGCTCGAACCTGCCCAAGCACTTCTTCAACGAAGGCGTAAAGATGGACTACCAGCTCATCATCGCTGGAACCGTCGGTAAGGAGAACACGCACGGAACGCTCGACGGAACGGTCAAGGCCGGCGCAATGAGCTACGCTCGCTTCTCGACGGACGACTTCGGCGGCCAGATCACAGGCTACGTTGGCGAAGGCGCCTTCACCAACGATCCGCTGAACACCTTTGGCGGTGCCGGCGTAGTCGAGATCCCGAAGATGCAGGAGCTGCTCCGCTACATCT
>CAZZZQ010000423.1:0-3880 GCA_964658405.1 uncultured Sphingomonas sp. | reverse complement strand
CCGCCGGCGGAGTTTTCACCATTGATGACGAGGAGATCGACCTGGTGGGTCTCCATAACGTGGGGCAGATGTTCGCGGACGATATGACGTCCGGGGGCGCCGAATACATCGCCCACAAAGAGAATCTTCACTGGGAGATGCTAGCACGGCGGGCGCTTGTGTTATTTTGCTCTGCATGGCACAGAGTGCACGTTTCGCGCTGAGTTTACGAGTATTGACGGTGCTGGCATCACAACCAGCGGAGATGCTGACCTCCGCAGCAATTGCTGAAGAGCTCGGTGAGAGCGCCGTGATGGTGCGGCGAACCTTCCTGCTGCTGCATAAAGCCGGGTGGATCATGCAGCGCAAGGGCCCGAACGGTGGGGCGCAGCTGAAGGCCGCGGCAAAGCAGATTGGAATGGGTGACCTGTTTGTGGCAGCCACGGGTGATTGGCTGTCGGTGGATGACAAGGCGGTGGAGCCGCTGCTGAAGAAGGTTCGCGCCGCAGCGGTGATCGCGATGAATGAGACGACGCTGGCACAGGTGGTGAAGCGGGCTAAGCGGGGGTAGCGGGGGTTACGCGATCAGGCTGCGTGGGTCTTTCGGCCGGCGGTCTGATCGGCGAGTCCTTCGAGCAGGCCGGCGATGGAGATATCTTCGTCAAGATCGTCCCAATGCAGGCCACGCGTTGTAATCCGCACGCGATCACGCTGCTCCGGATCGGCCTGGAGCAGGCGAGGGAACCATGCGAGGGGAACGCCGATAGTTCTGCCGTCGCTGAGGTCGACCCACATGCTGTCCGGGTCGAAGTGCACGCGCGTCGCTCTAGCCGAAGAACTCATCCCACGCCCTTTCCAGAAGCGCCTGGTTGCCGATCACGAGCTCCAGCAGCTCGCGCAGCGTCCGCGCGTCATAGCCATCATTGTAGGCCAGTCGAATGCTGGGTCTGAGCCAGAATTTGGCTTCCACGTCGTTCTTCTCGATATGAATGTGAGCCAGCTCACGCGGCGCACCCTCGTTCGAGTAGAAGAAGAACTTGTAGCCGCGATGGCGGAAGACGACGGGGATGGACGGCCTAGCCCTTCGCCTGCGGACGCATCAGCGGGAAGAGAATGACGTCGCGGATCGACTTGCTGCCGGTCAGCAGCATGGTGAGGCGGTCGATGCCGATGCCCTCACCGCCGGTCGGGGGCAGGCCGTAGCCGAGGGCGCGGACGTAGTCCTCGTCCATGGCGTGGGCTTCGTCGTCGCCGCGGTCGCGTTCTTTGAGCTGATCTTCGAAGCGGGCGCGCTGCTCGTCGGGGTCATTCAGCTCGGAGAAGGCGTTTCCGACCTCGAAGCCGCCGATGTAGAACTCGAAGCGTTCGACCCAGTCGGGGTCGTCCGGCTTCTGCTTGGAGAGCGGGGAGACGGCGAGTGGGAAGTCGTAGATGATGGTGGGCTGGATGAGGTGGGCTTCGGCAACGGTCTCAAAGATCGTTGCGATGGTCTTGCCCGTCGGCTCCGCGGGTTTGAAGTCGATGCTGATTCCGGCGTTGCGGAGCTGCTGTGCCGTCGCAAGGACGGCTTCCTGGGAGCCGAACGACGCGCTTGTCGGCGGGGTGCCAGCTTGTGACGGCCAGAAGGCGATGATCGCCTCGCGCATGGTGTACTTCTTCCATACGCCCAGGTCGATCTCGTTCCCATTGAAGTTCGTGACCGTGGATCCGTTTACCTCTGTAGCGACGAACGTTACAAGCTCCTGCGTCAGGTCCATCAGGTCGTTGTAGTTCGCATATGCCTGGTAGAACTCGAGCATTGTGAACTCGGGATTGTGGCGGGTGCTGACGCCCTCGTTGCGGAAGTTGCGGTTGATCTCGTAGACGCGGTCCAGGCCGCCGACGACGAGGCGCTTCAGGTAGAGCTCCGGCGCGATGCGCAGGGAGAGCGGGATGTCGAGCGCATTGTGGTGCGTCTTGAAGGGGCGCGCGGCGGCTCCACCGGCGATGGTGTGGAGCATGGGGGTCTCGACCTCGAGGTAGCCGCGGGTGTCGAAGAACCTGCGCAGGGCGCGGAGGACGGCGGCACGCTTGACGAAGACCTCGCGAACGTTGATGGCCGGCTCTTCGGGTGCGGTGTCCTGAGGGGGCGCGACTTCATCGCCCTCAGTTGGAGCAGCCGGCTTCTGGTGCACCGTGTGGCCGGTGTTCATGAAGAGGTCGACGTAGCGCTGGCGATAGCGAAGTTCGGTGTCCTCGAGGCCGTGGTACTTGTCCGGCAGGGCGAGCATGGCCTTGGTGAGGAAGGTGAGTGCGGGCTGGTCGGCGACCGGGCCGACGTGGACGGTGAGCTCGCCGGTGCGCGTGCGCATCAGGTAGCCGCGAACGCCGATGTGGTCGCCCAGGTCGAGCAGCTTGTAGGCGGCGAAGCTCTGCTCGCCGACATCGTCCTTGCGGACGTAGATCTGGAGGCGCTGGCCGCCCTGCTGCAGCTGTGCGAAGCCGGCCTTGCCCTGGACGCGGATCGCCATGATGCGGCCGGCGATGGAGACGGTGGTGCGTTCGGCCTCAAGCTGCTCGGTGCTGAGCAGGTCGTACTTGGCGCGAAGCTCCGGAATGGTCTCGGTCGCGGTGTAGCTGTTCGGGTAGGCCTGCTGGCCGAGGGCGACGATCTGGTCGCGCTTTTCGCGGCGAAGCTGGTAAAGATTCTCTTCAAACTCTGATTCGTACACGGGTGATTCCTTTGTGCGGGGACGGGGCGCGGGGCTGCCCGGCTGGTGATGGATGTCGACACCTCAGTATAGCGGCGTGGTGTAATGGCTTGTTATGGCTGATGAACCGAAGAAGAAATCCGGCACGCTTGGCGAGGTCGTCAAGGCGGAGTCCATGATTCAACTGGCGATCGCTCTTCCCGCAGGCTGCCTGATCGGCTGGCTGGTGGGGAGCTGGCTCGACAAACACTTCCACCAGGGCTGGATGGGCATTGCGGGGATCGTTCTCGGCGCGGTCGCGGGCTTCGTGCAGATCTTCACGACGGCGCAGCGATTCCTGAAGGGCGGGAAGTAGAACGATGAAGACCTTCGAGCAGTTTACGGACGACGACTTCAAGCGAACGATCCAGGGGGCGATCCGGCTTTTGCTGATCCTGACGGTCGTTGGAATTCCGCTCGCCTGGTGGAAGGCGGGCTGGCCGAGTGCGGCGCTGCTCGCCATCGGGGCGCTCATCTCCGGCTCCGGGCTGTGGGAGTGGCTGCGCCTGATGTCTGCCGTGATGGTGAAGATGGACGGGGGGCAGCCCGCGCGGCCGCTGGGGATGATTCTGCTGGGATTCTTCCTTCGGCTCGGGGGGACGATCGTCCTGCTCTATGTTAGCCTTAAGTATCTGAATGGGTCCGTTTATGCCCTTGCAGCCGGCCTTGCGCTGGGAGTGTTTTGTCTCTCGGTAGAAGGGATTCGGCTGATGAAGGCCTGGACCACGTAGCCTGCACCGCAAACGCTTTAGAAGCAACGAAGTACGCACGACCCCCGATCTCCTATTATGCCGACACAGTTACTGCTGACCCAAGTTCTGAATCATGCCCTTGCCGCGCCTGTCACGGCGCTGCTGCGCTCCGTGCACGTTGAGCCCAAGTTCCCGACCCACCCCATCACGAATGCGTTTGCGATGGAGCTGCTGGTATTTGCTGTCCTTGTGATCTATTTTGGGATCGTCCGGGCCACGCTGAGCGTCGAGACGCCGGGCGGTGTGCAGCACCTTGCCGAGATGACGCACGAGTTTGTCAACGAGCAGGGCGAATCGATCATCGGCCACGGCTATGAGCGCTTCAACAGCTACCTGACGGCGCTGTTCCTGTTCATCCTGCTGGCGAATCTGATCGGCCTGGTCCCCGGGCTCGAGTCGCCGACCGCCGATGTCGTGGTT
>CAZZZQ010000422.1:0-3889 GCA_964658405.1 uncultured Sphingomonas sp. | reverse complement strand
GTCCGTACACTCCGGCAGGATGACTGCGGCGGCGACAACCGGGCCGAAGAGAGCACCGCGACCCACCTCGTCCACGCCCGCGATCATGCAGAAGCCCTGATAGCGCAGCGCCTGCTCGGGCGCGTCGCTGCAAATCAGCTGCTTCAGCATCCGCTGCTTCAGGGTGGCGGCAGTGACCGTTTTGGCGGCAGTCTTTCCGGGGGTACGTCTGGCGGATGGCATCTCTTTCAACAGTTTATGACATCCGCGGCGCGGCTACCGCAGTTGAAAATCGGGCGATCCCATGACCAGCGCCGTCAGGATGTTCAGCGTGTCGTTCGGGGTATCGGTCGCCGGCTGCTGGGCAAGCTGTTTGTGGATCAGCTCGTTGGTCTGGGCGGAGGCCGAGCCACCAAGCAGCGCGCTTTCGAGGCCGTGGAGTACGACGTCCGTTCCCCCGGCCGAGGCGGGCGGAGTCGTCGTCTCAACGGCCTCCGTGTACTTTGCCCGGTTTGAGGCCGTCGCCTGCAGACCGGCAGGTTGTGCGAGCAAGCCGAGGGCGAGGACGTGGCCGGAGTCGAACTTCTGGTTGTAGAACTTGTTGTTCGTCAGCTGGTAGGCGAAGTTCAGCCGCTCGACCAGCGCGCCGGTGTTCATCCACTGGTCCGCGGTGATGTAGTAGCCGGTCGGCGGGAGGGCGTAGTAAAGCGGCATCCCCATTGCTTTGATGGTGTTGACGGGGTCGGTCGCAGTGGTCCGGAAGGCGGAGGCTAAGAATTCCATCGGCGTCTTCACCTTGTTGCGGAAGTACTTCTTCGAGTTGAACTCCGGGGACTGCGCGAGCGTGGTGAGGACGGCCTTGATATCTCCGTCGGACGAGAGGAAGGTCTTCGCCATGCGGTCGACCAGGGCGGGCGGCGGCTGATCCGCAACGAACCGCTGCGCAAGGAGGAAGCTGATGAAGTGCGCCGTCTCCGGGCGGGCGGCGAGCGAGGAGAGCGCCTGGATTCCCTGCCGCATGCCGTCCTGCGGGGCGGTGTTCGGGATGGTCTCTCCGTACCACTGCTTCGCGCCGGGCTCATGGCGTCGCGGCTCGAAGACGAAGGGGCCGCCCTGCTGCGGACGATCGACGCCCCAGCCGGTCAGGATCGAGGCAAGCTGGGTGACGTCGGCCTGACTGTAGCCGCCGTTGACGCCGACCGTGTGGAGTTCCATCACCTCGCGACCATAGTTTTCGTTGAGCCCCTTCACGCCTTTCTTGGCGTTGGGGTTCGCCGCGCTGTTATTGCCTGCGATGGAGTTCGGCCCGACCGATTGAAAGTTGTCAAGGTAGACCATCATCGCCGGGCTGGTCGCCGTGGCAAGGAGAAGATCGCGAAACTTGCCCAGCGCGTTCTTGCGGATGGCATCCCGCTCGTAGGGCGTCGTGTACCACTGGTCCGACTCTTTGCCGATGTAGATGTTGAAGTGATTGAACCAGAAGTCGGTCATCACCTCCTGCAGCTGGCGCTCGCTGAGGATGGCGCGGACGAACTTGGCCTGCGAGAGCTCCTGCGCGGCCTGCCCTGCGGCGTTCACATTCGAGGCCATGACCTGGAAGATCTCGCGCTCGCGTGGGGTGAAGTCGCCGAGGATGAGGTTGCGCTGATCCCCCGCCAGTCCAGTCGTGAAGGCGATGCGGTCAGGGATGGGCATCTTGATCAGGGTCGCCATGCGCTGATTTTTCGGAAGCGCGAAGAGCTGGCCGGCGATCTGCGCTGCTTTAGCCTGGTCCTGCGCTTTCTTTTCAGCCTTACTCTCGTCCGAAGGCTCGGGCACGGGCTGCCCGTTCGCCTGCTTCTTCTCCTGCTGCTGCTGGTACTTGTAGACCTGGACCTCGTAGACGGAGGCAAGCAGCGGGTCGGTTGGCGCGGTGCGCTGGCCCTCGACGATCTGCTTGATGTAGTTGCGGTTGGGGAAGATGGTCAGGATCTGCTCAGGTGACATGCCGAGCGTGGGGTAGTCGCCCAGGCGCTTGTCGAGGGCGGCATCGGGGATGGACTGCGGGTTCAGCTGCTGGGCGAACCACTGGTCCGGGCCGGTGGCGAGGACCTGCTCCAGTTGGCCGGGCTTTGCGCCGAAGGAGAAGCGGTTGAGCATCTGCTCGGCACGCTCACGGTCGTTGAGGGGGACGAGGGGTGCTTCCTTTGGCGCGGCTGCGGGCTTTGCCTTGTGCTTCGCGGTCTTCGGAGCGGGAGCCTGCTGGGCGACGAGCGGGAGAGCCAGCGTTGCAGCTATAAGGGTTAGAGTGAGCGTGCGCATGGTGACCTCTGCACTGTTTAGACAGGGGTTGGGACGCTAAGTTGTGGTCTGGATTCATGGACGCGCGGCTGGCCCGACCCACTGCGTGTCCGAGATGTAGGTTCTTCTCGAAATGACAGGACAAAGACCTGCTGCTGTCTATACAAAGTTTTGGACGCTAGGCCGACTGGATGGGCTTGAACTGTGCTGCTTTCGAGCGGCTTTTCAAAGCTGTGTAGACAATCCGAGCGAGCAGCAGAAGGGCGAGGACTGCGGTGTCCTTCCACGGGCTGCGGACGCCGGCCTTGACCAGCCACCAGTAGTGGATGACGGCGAAGATTGCCGCAATGTAGACCAGTCGATGGAGGCGCTGCCAGTTCTTGCCGCCCATCGCGCGCAGCATGAACTGCGGCGACGTAACGGCCAGTGCAAGCAGGATGACCCAGGCTGCGAAGCCGATCTGGATGAAGCGCCGCTTCAGAATGTCGTCCCACATGGTCGGCCAGACGAGCTTGAACTGGGTGATGAGCTCGCCGGGGTGGCCGGCCTTTACACCGGCAATTGCGGTCGGCAGGTCGTAGCCGGAGAAGAGAAAGATGTAGGTCGCCAGGTGGAGCGTCGCGTAGAAGAACGCGTAGAGGCCGAGCATGCGGCGGAAACGGATCAGGTTCGACAGCGTAAGGTGGAGGCGGCGCAGCGGTGTGACGGCCAGCGAGATCAGCAGCATGTACACGGCCCAGTCGCCCGTGAAGTGCGTGATGCTCTGGACCGGGTCCGCGCCGAGCGTGTCGTGCTGGAAGCGATAGAGCAGGAGCGCGAACGGGCCAAGGCAGAGAAGGTGGACAAGGACCTTGACGTAGGGGATGAGGCGGGTCGGCATTGATCCTCAGTTTATCGTCTTCAAGTGCGAAGAGACGAAGGGCGCCCTGACGCCGGGCGGGCGCTACTTCGTTGGGTTTTGAGCGCTTCGCGTGTTTCCAGTTGCTAGTAGTTTTTGCGGAGGTCCATGCCGGTGTAGAGGCTGGCGACCTGGTCGGCGTAGCCGTTGAATGGCAGCGTGGCTACGGAGTGCGGGAAGGCACTGGCGTCGATGCGGCGCTCATGCGCCTGGGACCAGCGCGGATGGTCCACCGACGGATTCACGTTCGAGTAGAAGCCGTACTCCTGCGAGTTGATCTCGTTCCACGTCGTCTTCGGCTGCTTGTCGGTGAAGTGGAAGCGGACGATCGATTTTCCATTCTTGAAGCCGTACTTCCACGGAGTGACGACACGGATGGGCGCGCCGTTCTGGTTCGGAAGCACGTCGCCGTACATTCCAAAGGTCAGCAGGGTGAGCGGGTTCATCGCCTCATCCATGCGCAGACCCTCGGAGTAAGGCCAGTCGTAGCCGCCCGGGAGGTCAGGCATCTGCTTCTTATCGACGAGCGAGATGAACTGAACGTACTTCGCGCTCGGCAGCGGCTGGACGAAGTTGATGAACTCCGAGAGCGAGTAGCCGTCCCATGGAATGACCATCGACCAGGCTTCGACGCAGCGGTGACGATAAACGCGCGACTCCAGCGGCCGGTAGTTGATGAGGTCGTCAATGTTGATGGTCTGCGGCTTCTTGACCATGCCGGTGACCTGGACG
>CAZZZQ010000421.1:0-3923 GCA_964658405.1 uncultured Sphingomonas sp. | reverse complement strand
CAGCAGCTTTATGGGGAGACAGCAGCGGCGGCCGCGACGGTCGGCTCGCTCGACGCCGCGATCGCCCCGCAGATGGGCAGCCTGCAGCCGGATGATGCGCTCGCTGTCTCGTCCGCCCGGAGTCAATACGCGCTGCTGGGTCGGCCGCTGCCGAGGATTGCCCTCACCGTTTCGCTGTATTCAGCGACCGAGACGCCGCGGATCAACAAGAACTACGGATCTTCGACGGTGCTCCTGCTCTTTCCGGACTGGTGTGCGCCCTGCGTGCGGATGGGGCAGGCGCTGCTTCCGACGCTCTTCCGGACGAGTGAGCGAGAGGTTCATCTTTACGGGCTGCTGGCCCAGGCCGCTCCCCCGGTTGCCTCCGGGTCGGCTGGGGAGGTCGCATCACGGGAGCCGGTCGGCATCAAAACTGCAGCCGAACAGCTTCGCGGAACCCCGACCCTGCTGGTTCCGCCGGAGACGTTGCGGCAGTTCGCCGCAACTGAGTTTCCGCTGCTGATCGCGACAGACCCGCGCGGTGTGGTCCGTTTTCTGCAGCCTGCTCCTCAGGACGCGCTGGAGCCGGGCGGCCTGCTTGACCAGGTGACCGAGCTGATTGCCCGGCAGTGGCCGCGATCAGGCGCCGAAAAACAGCCGTCTCCAGCGGCTCCCCCACAGCCCTGAGTTCTACCTGGGCCAAGGTCATCTGCTATCCTCAACGTTGCAAACCTGCATTGACCGGAGCATTCTCTATGGCAAAAGGCGTCAACAAAGTATTCCTCCTCGGCAACGTCGGCAAGGAACCCGAGATTCGTTCCACAGCCGGCGGCATGACCGTTGCGAGCTTCTCGCTGGCCACCGCTGACCGTGCGAAAGATCAGCAGGGTAACTGGGCTGACAAGACCGAATGGCACAATATCGTCTGCTTCCAGCGCACGGCAGAGGTCGTTCGCGACTACGTAAAGAAGGGCACACAGCTGCTCATCGAAGGCAAGATTCAGACTCGTTCCTGGGACGACAAGACCAGCGGAGAGAAGAAGTACCGGACCGAGATTCTCTGCAATGAGCTGACGCTGCTTGGCGGCGGCCCCGGTCGTGGCGAAGGCAGCCCTGCTGGTGGCGGATACACCAAGTCCAATACCGCAAGCTACGACCAGCGCACCCCGGTCAGCCAGCCTGACTATGGCGATACCGGCATCACGGATGACGATATTCCGTTCTAGCTGAAGGCATCACTCGAATCTGTAAACGGTAAAGGCGGTGTCGAGGATCTCGACACCGCCTTTACCGTTGAAGCTTGCGACTGTTTAGAACGCGAGGACGTTGGTCTGGCCGTAAGGAATTGCGCCAGCATCGAGTGAGACCTGGTTGATGCCGGAGACGGCCACACCAAGGTTGCGTGCGGACGAGTTTGCGCCGATCCCGAGGTTCTCGCCTGCTACGTTGAGGAACGCCGGATCCTGGTTGTAGATTGAATTGCTATCGATCCCCAGTGCCAGCCAGGCGGGAACATACCAGATGGCGAGATCGGTGTAGGCGTCCATCGCGGTGCCGATGATTCCGACCCAGTTCAGATCGCTCATGTAGACGTTGTTGCCCAGAACCTCGGACTGCAGGTTCACGAGACGGAACAGGAAGCAGTTGTTATCCTGACCGGTTCCCTCGCGCCTGGCGTCGAAGATGTTGTTCTTGACGATCCAGTTGTTGGAGGTTCCGGTGTCCCCTTCGAGCGACATCGAGTGCGCGTACACATTCTCGATGGTGTTGTGATACGCCTTGCCGTTCATCGAGGAGTTGACGTCGATGCCGTTGTAGAGCGTTCCATCGTTGCTGGGAACGAGGTTCTGAAGCACGTTGTAGGTCAGCACGTTGTTATAGCTGGAGTAGACGCCGGCGGAGTTTACAAAGCCACCGATGCCGATTCCGTAGCCCTTGCTGTCATGGATCCAGTTATGCGTGACGACCGGATTGAGTGAGTCCCGGATCGCAAGACCGCCCTGGCTGTTGGTCACTTCGTTATACGAGACGGTTGAGGTCTGTGACTGCGCGGCCTGATACGACTGCACGCGAATGCCCGAGGTATTGACAGCCGCAACGGTGTTCCGCGTCACGAGTGCGCCGACGGTTCCCTGTACAAGAATGCCGGACGTGTCGTAGTTGAGCGATGTACCCGTATTGACCACACCGACGGTGTTGCCCTGGATGACCCAACCACGAAGCGGGCTGCCGTTATTGAAGTCGGGCCGCACCTGGATACCGGAGACAGAAACACTCGAGATCGTGTTGTTCGCAACGGTCCAATACTCCGTCTTATTTCCCGCACCAAGGATCCCGGTTCCACTGACGCCGGTGATGTTGAGGTCGGAGATGCTGATGTATGAGATTCCCTGGCCGATGACGCCGTAAGTTGCACCGGTGATGATGGGCAGTGCACCGGAGCCATAGGCATCGACGACGATCGGATTAGCAGCTGTTCCGGAGCTGGTGAGCGTGAGGGTCTGCGAGGCGAAGGTAGAGCCGCGCTTGAGCAGGATGCTCGTACCGGGAGAGATCGTCACCTTCGAGATACTGCTCAGGCTCTTCCATGGATAGCTGGTGCTCACGCCGGAGTTTGAGTCTGATCCGCTCACTGAGTCGATGTAGTAGCAGGTGAGCGTTGCGCACGACGAAGCGGTCGTCGTGGGCGGGGTGGTCGTATTCGTTGTCGAGCCGGCAGGCCAGAGAGTGGTGCCGCTCTGCACAACCGAGACATAAGGCGATGAACTGCTGATCACGAGTTGTGCGCTCGCATGACCCCATGTTCCTGTTGCCCAGTACGCTTTGCCTGCGCTGTAGAGGACAAGGTTGCCGTCTGACTGAAAGGCTGCAAAGCAGCTCGAACTGCACGAGGCAAAGCTGTTCGAAGACCAGACTGCCTTACCGGATGCATACCCGACAAAGTTGCCGTCGCTTTGCAGGACGAGCGTCAGTCCGGTGATGGCGATGGGGGAGTTTGGTGCAAGATTCAAACCGCCAGCCGCATAGGTCTGAGTCTGTGCAAAAGCCAGGGTTGAAGAAAATGCGGAAAGGAGGAGGACGAACTTGAGGAACAGAGACTTCATTGGTATCGCTTACCTTTCGAACAAAAAGTTACGGGAAATATAGGCATAGAAGAGTGCAATGAAAGCAAAGGAAGATCAGTAAGCGAGAGTCTCCATAATGGGCGTTGTTGAAAGAAGCCCCAGGGGTTGTCTCAACCAAATGAACAGTAGTTATGGGCCGAGTATACACAGCGCGATAACGTTAAAACCTAGAAACGACGCAGGTTTTCACGAATCATTGACGAAGATCGCAGCGCTTGTAATTCACTCTGAAACTCCAAGAAGTTATATCCCTTTCAAGGGAACATTCTTCGGACGAAGAGGCAATTCCTACGCAGCAAGTAAACCGAAAGTAATAAATACCTTCGTTTCGGCATTACTTACCGGATTAAATAAAGTGAATTTTTTCCTACGTGGCAGACTCTGCTTTTGTGGCTGAACCAACGAGATCAATTAACGCGTTGACTGGATTCGCTGCAGGAGAATTGGCACAGGATGTTGCGGGCGGATCGTAAAACGAGGCAGCAGTTCGAGCTCAGGCCGAGCGTCCAGTGGCAGCACAAGGCGCCACTCCTGAACCACCGTAGCGAGCATGAGAACAGCCTCCATCCAGGCGAAGCCCTCGCCGATACACTGCCGAGTCCCTCCGCCAAACGGGAAGTACGCAAACTTGGGACGGGCCGCCTTGGCCTCGTCCGTAAAGCGCTCCGGATCAAAGCGGTCGGGATCAGGATAGAAGCGCGGGTCGTAGTGGACCACGATCGGGGAGGTGACCAGGGCCGAGCCCTTGGGGATGAAGAGTCCGCTCCGGGTTGTATAGTCCTCGAGGGCGGTGCGTGCACTGATCCATGCAGGGGGATA
>CAZZZQ010000420.1:0-3930 GCA_964658405.1 uncultured Sphingomonas sp. | reverse complement strand
CGGTCACCGTGATGCCTGCCAGCTCGAGAGCTTCGACCTTCTCCGGATTGTTCGTAATGAGGCGAACGGCGGAGAGACCGAGGTATTTCAGGATCTCGGCGGGAAGCTCGTAGAGCCGGCAGTCTGCCTTATACCCAAGTTCGAGGTTGGCTTCGATGGTGTCGCGGCCATGGTCCTGCAGCTCATAGGCACGGAGCTTCGCCATCAGGCCGATGCCGCGGCCCTCCTGCTGCTCGTAGAGCAAAATGCCGGTGCCGGCTTCGGAGATGAGGCCGAGCGCCAGTTCGAGCTGCTGGCGGCAGTCGCAGCGGAGCGAGTGAAAGACATCGCCGGTGAGGCACTGCGAATGGATCCGAATAATCGGAGGAGCGGCGTGGATATCGCCCATGACCAGGGCGACGGCAGATTCGATCCGGGTTGCGGGAGCGGGGATGCCATCGTTGCAGGGGAGCGGATTCTCGATCAGGCCTTCGAAGCCGAGGATGCGGAAGTGACCCCAGCGGCTGGGGAAGTCTGCATCGGCGACCTTTCGTACGCTTGCGAACGGCATAGATGGATTATACGGTTGCTGACTCACAGGTATTGGATTCAAGGGGGAGGCGATTTGATGCAGTCGATGGGATTAGAGTAGGGGGGTGACCCAGGCTGATCCAAAGCTGATCCTGATTACCTTGCTGATCGAGCTGGGCGTGGCAGCTGCGGTCTCGACCTCGCTCGGCCGATCGAAGACCTTCAAGAACGCCTTGCTCGCAGTCAACCGAACGCCGCGCCAGAAGTACGGCATGGTCGCGATGCTGTGCATTCCACTGACGTTAGGGGTATGGATCAGGGCGACGGTGCCAAACTTTCTCGCGGCGGATATCTCGTTTGAGGCGACGATCCTGATCGGGCTTCTGATCGGACCATTCGCCGCAATGGTTGGCGGAGCAGCGATGGCGGTCCCCGCGGTGCTGCACCACGAGTACCTGGCGCTGCCGGTCAATCTTGCGATCGCCGCCATCTCGGGGGGCTTCGGGAGGTTTGCGGCGCCCGAAGACATGTGGGCCTTCTCCCCAATGATCGACCTGAGCCTCTATCGCTGGGTGACACGAAATCTGCGCCATCCACGGCTGGATCGGCAGATCCTGCTGCTGGTGCTCATCACGGCGATGGAGTTCTGCTCGAGCATGCTTTCGCGGTTCTATCCGCGCCGCTTCTTTGAGCTGCATTCGAGCACGTGGTGGGTGGAGCTACTGATCTGCATCACCGCTCCGATTGTGGTCGGCATTCCGCTGAAGATCTGGAATGCGATTCGGACCGAGCGGAAGCTGGAGGAGCAGGGGCGGCTCCTGATGGAGGCTCGGCTGGACGCCCTGCAGCGCCAGATCAATCCGCATTTTCTCTTCAATACGCTGAACTCCATCACGTCGCTCGTCCGGTCTGAGCCGGAGCTGGCGCGGGAGATGATCGTCAAGCTGGCGAGCATCCTGCGGATCCTGCTGAAGGAGCGGGATGCATTTGTTCCGTTTCGCGAGGAGCTTGAGTTTACCGACGACTATCTTGGGATCGAGGTCGTGCGATTTGGCGAAAAGTTGACGGTCGTGAAGGAGATTGCCGAGGAGACGCTGGATATCGTCGTTCCGAGCATGCTGCTGCAGCCGCTGATCGAGAACAGCATCAAGCATGGCCTGGAGCCACGCATCAGCGGAGGGACGGTGACGCTTCGCAGCAGGATCGTGGATGGGCGACTGCTCGTCGAGGTCGAAGACGACGGCGTCGGGATGGCCCCGGAGCGGAACGGGCCGCAGCCGGTCAGCGGGCTGGTTCGTCCCGGAACCGGCATTGGTATGAAAAACGTTCGTGAGCGCATGGAGGTACTCTATGGCGCGGCGGCGGCGGTCGAGATTGTGAGCCGGCCAGGACGCGGGACGAAGGTCACGCTGCTGATGCCGATCATCGAACCCGGAGCTCAGAACTGGTCGCAGGCTGGACGCGAGGCGCTTGGAGCCGCAAACCATCTGCTCGAGAGCGCGGTTCGAGTTGTGACCCGCGGGTAGCCCTTGGTTTATGCTGAGCGGATGACTGAGCCTGTAACACTGCGTGTTTGCACCGCGGAGGATGCCGAGACGCTTGCGATCGTCGGAGCTGCCACACTGCTGGAGGCGTTTGCGGGCTTCTTGCCGGGCGACTCACTGCTTGCTCACTGCAAAAAACATCACAACGCCGCAGCCTACCTTGCTTATATAGATAAGCCCGAGACGCGCGTGTGGCTGGCCGAGGTCGAGCCGGGGGCGGCACCGGTCGGGTATGCGATGCTGACCGCTCCGGACTTTCCTGCAGAGCTGGTGCAGGAGGGCGACCTTGAGCTGCGGCGAATCTACGTCTTCTCAAAGTTCCACGGAACGAAGGCTGGCCGGGGCCTGATGGAGCTCGCGATCTCGCATGCCCGGGAGGCCGGGGCGAAGCGGCTGCTGCTCGGAGTTCACCCTGATAATCAGCGGGCGCTGGCGTTCTACCGTAAGAACGGATTCGTGCAGATTGGGACGCGAACCTTCCACGTGGGAGCGTCTACGTTCGTAGATCCCGTGTTTGCGCTGGCGTTGTGAGATCGGCCCCCTCCGCAGGTTGCGAAGGGGGCCATGTGAATGATTGTTAGTGGGTGAGGCTGCTCGCAAGGGGCAGGGAATCATCGTCCGGGAGATCTTTGGAGAGGGCGATCTGCGCCATCTCCAAAGAGGCGTCGCTCAGGAGGCGGGCTGCCTGTTGGAAGGCGTCCACGGTGAGCGTCATCGTGATGGGTCCTACGCTCATGTGAACGACGTTGCATTCGCACAGGCGAACACGCCCAAAGCCTGACATCTCGGCCAAAATCAGTTCCACACTCTTCATCGGATTTACCTCGCGAGCTGGTTACACACCACGTTTTGCGTAGAACTCCGCGACCTGCGGAGCATTAAACTCGAAGGGGATATGCTCGGCGTTCGGGATCATGAGCAGGATTCCGCGGTCGGTGGCACCGGGGTTCTGCCACTGCAGAAAGGACGGCATCGGAAGACGTGGACTGAGGCGTGACTGAAGGGTCGCCTCCAGTTGATTGGCCTTCTCAGACAGCAGGACGACCTCACCCGGCCGGAGCACCATCGACCCGATCGTCTGCTTACGACCGTTGACGAGTATGTGCCCGTGCGAGACCAGCTGCCGTGCGGCTGCGATGCTCTGGGCAAAGCCCAGCCGGAAGACGACGTTGTCGAGACGCCGCTCGAGCAGGCCAATCAGGGCCTCGATCCAGTTGGACTTCTGAATGCGCTTTGCCTCGCGGACGAAGCGTCGAAGCTGCTCCTCACGAATGCCATAGTGAAAGATCAGCTTCTGCTTTTCCTTCAACTGGATGGCAAAGGGAGTCGGCTTCGACTTCCGCCCCTGGCCGTGCTGTCCTGGGGGATAGTTCCGCTTCTCCAATGCACCGGCTTTCCCTAGCCCGGGCAGCTCAAGACCCAGCGCGCGCTGAATCTTCCACTTGCTTCGCTCTGCCATGTTGTCGCCTTCTCCGGGACGCGTTTACACAGGAGAGGCAAGCGCGTCCATTCGATCTCGTTAGCGGCTGCGATGCTTCGCCAAAAGACCTCGCAGCCACTCTTCTTGAACTAAGACTAGATTGGTCCGAGATGATCGTCAAGCTAATTCGAGCGTCGCGAGCAATGGGCAGAGTCAGGCTCAACGTAAAGGGACTGGTCCTTCGAAGGCTCATCTTCTCCGTAGTCGAATCCCATCCTTATGCAGAAGTGCATAAGGATGGGGCCGACGTTCATGAAGGATGAGCGGACGTCCGGTCGATCACTCGCTTGTAGTACTCCTCGTAGAGCGGGATGATGCGAGTCGTGCAGAAGCGGTCCTGCGCCGTCTTGCGGGCGGCGGCGGCCATGGTGCGGAGGCGTGTTTCGTCGCGGAGCA
>CAZZZQ010000419.1:0-3935 GCA_964658405.1 uncultured Sphingomonas sp. | reverse complement strand
AAGTGGGACTTCATCGACGGGCCGTCCACGATCGGCCTTGTCCCTCGCGCGACGCGGGCGGCACGAATCGACGCGCTGCGGCAGCTGTCCGACTTCTCGAAGCTGCTCGGGATCCCGCAGATCCAGACCCACTGCGGCTTTATACCCGAGAATCCCGGCGACCCGCTGTATGAGGAGACGGTCCTCGCCATCCGGCAGGTCGCGGAGCACTGCGCCGGGAACGGCCAGGCCTTTCTAATGGAGACGGGCCAGGAGACGCCGACGACCATGATGAGGGCGATCAAGGACGTCGATAAGCCAAACCTTGGCGTCGGCCTTGATACAGCCAACCTGATCCTGTACGGCAAGGCCAACCCGGTCGATGCGATCGATATTCTTGGTCCGCACATTCGAAGCATGCATGCGAAGGATGGCAAGTGGCCGACGAACCCCTCGAAGCTGGGCGAAGAGGTGGTGATCGGCAAGGGACTGGTGGACTTTCACGCAGTCTTTGAGAAGCTCCATCGGCTGGGCTACACCGGCGCGGTCACGATCGAACGCGAGACCGATGGGCCGCAACAGATTGAGGACGTCAGGCAGGAGAAGCTCTACCTGGAACACATTCTATCGGCCGTGCAAAAAGACTAATTCAGTCGTATGCAACGCAGCTTTAGAGGGATAGACCTTGAATCGACGCAAATTTTTAGGCTCGGCCGCGGCTATGACCGGGATCATGATTGTGAAACCGAAGACCGCCTTCGGCTACGAAGCAAACTCTGCCGTGCGCCTTGGGCTGCTTGGTTGTGGGAACCGCGGCAGCTCCGTAGCAACCTCCTTTGCAAAGAACGCGGGTGCCCGCGTCGTCGCCCTCGCCGACATCTTTCCCGATCGGCTTGCGAAGGGTAAAACCCACTTCGACGAGGTCAATGCCGGGCTGGGTCTGCCGACTATCGACCCGAAGCTGATGTTCCGTGGCCATACGGCGTTTCAGGAGCTCGCGGCATCAAGCGGTGTCGATGCGATCCAGATTTCCACGCCTCCCTTCTTCCACGTGGAGCATCTCGATGCGGTTGTAAGCGCGGGCAAGCATGCGTACTGCGAGAAGCCAGTCGGGGTGGATGTTGCCCAGACAAAGCGGGCGCTCGAGGTTGCGAAGAGAGTGAACGGGAAGGTCAGCATTGACGTTGGTTTCCAGATTCGCAGCGCTCCTCCCTTTGTGGAGATCGTCCGAAGAATTCAGGAAGGTGGCATCGGAAAGATTGCCGCAATCTCTGCCCATTACAACGCTCCGGCTGCGGTGTATCCGGATCGGCCTGGCATGAACGCGGACGAGCGACGACTGCGCGACTGGCTGTGGGACCGAAGACTCTCGGGCGATATCCTGCTCGAACAGAACATCCACGTCATCGATATTTGTAACTGGGTCATGAACACACATCCGGTCAGCGCTGTGGCCAAGAGCAGCAGGATGGTTGTGAAGAACTTTGGAGATACGTCGGATAACTACCAGGTGATCTACACCTATCCTGACGGTGCTCGCCTGAGCTTCTCGTCGACACAGTTCGGCACGAATGGATTCTTCGATGTGCAGGAACGGATCTTCGGATCAACGGGGGTCGCGGAGGCACCGTACTCCGGTCCGCTACGGATCGTTGGTCAGACTCCGTGGACGTGGACCGGCAGCGACACCAGCGCACCCGCTGGCAAGTTCGCTGCGGATGGAGCCTTCACGGACAACCTGGCACTCGCAGACACGATGAAGGAGCGCGGCTTTGTCGAGAGCATTACATCCGGCAAGTTCCATAACCAGATCGCTGCAGGGGTTGAGAGTGCGCTGACCTGCATGCTTGGACGTACCTCGGCAGAACAGGGACGAGAGGTGACCTGGGATGAGCATCTGCTCCATAACAAGACCACGCAACTGGGGATGAATATTTCGCAATTTACATAAGTTTCCAAAGAGAACATTCTCCACCACGCTTCAGCCAAGGAGACCCAATGATGAGTTCGCCCTCGACGTCGACGCTCCGGAGAAAGTCTTCCCTCTTTTACAACCGCGTTCCCGATGCTGGTCAAAAGATTTCAAGGAGCCTTGCGGCCCTCGCGCTGAGCCTGGCTATACAGACGGTCATGACGCATAGCGCGTCCGCGCAAAGTACGACGGGCGACGTCCTTGGAACGGTCACCGACACCACCGGTGCGGTGGTTCCGGGATCAACGGTTCAGCTGCTCAACCTCGACACGCAGGAGAAGAGAACCGCCATCTCCGACCAGGGCGGACAGTATATCTTCACCTTGCTGAAGCCAAATCACTACTCCGTCACGATCACGAACAAGGGCTTCAAGACTTCTACTATTGAGTCGTTTACCCTGGCCGCGGGCGATCGCGCGCGTGAGGATGCTCACCTCGAGATTGGCTCCGAGGCACAGACCGTGCAGGTCGAGGCGCAGGCTCCGGCGCTGCACTCTGACACGTCCGTTCTAAGTACGACAATTACCGAGAAGGCCACACAGGATCTGCCGCTCAACGGTAGAAACTACATCAACCTTGTACAGGTCACACCCGGCGCGACCGAGGGCCTGAACAACGGACTTGCTAGTGGCAACCGTCCGGACGATCGCAGGCCAACCTCATCGGTCTCGGTCAACGGACAGGCTGACGTCATCAATAACCAGCTGATCGACGGCATGGATAACAATGAACGCGTGATCGGGTCGATCGGCGTGCGGCCCTCCGTCGATGCGATCCAGGAGGTCAGCGTTGAGACGAACACCTTCACGGCAGAGGTAGGACGATCCGCTGGAGCGATCATCAATGTCATCACCAAGGCGGGAACGAACTCACTGCATGGCACCGCTTATGAGTTCTTTCGGAATACCGTGCTGAACGCAAATCCTTACAAGTTTGGACAGAAGATTCCAAAGCCCAGCTGGAACCAGAATCAGTTTGGGGGCAGCCTTGGTGGACCGATTCGAAAGGATAAGACCTTCTTCTTTGGCGACTATGAAGGTTTCCGCCTGGTGCGCGGATTGAACCCGACGCAGACCACCGTTCCTACCGCGTTTGAACGTCAGAATCCGGGCAACTTCACGGATAATCCTGCGCTCAACCGTGTTGTTGCTCCCGCAAATTTTGACAAGGTAGGAGCGCAGTACTTCGCGCTCTTTCCGCTTCCGACGAGCACGGCATTTACGAACAACTTTACGGTTGCGCCATCAAACTCGCAGTTCTCGAACACTGCAGATGGACGCGTCGATCATCGCTTCAGCAACTCCGACCTGTTCTATGTCCGCTACACGTGGAACTCGGTCAACACCAATATCGGCGGCCTGTTCCCGGCTGTTACGGTAGCAGGACTTACCTTCTCACCGGGAGGCAATCTCGGCAGCTATCCGGGCGCTGCGAAGAGTGCCGCTCACCAGGCACAGCTGAACTATATTCACGTCTTCACGCCGAACACGCTGGTCGAGTTGAAGGCCGGATATACGTTACTGAATAACGCACAATATCCGCTCAGCTTCGGCGCAAATGTAAACCAGGCGTTCGGCCAGCCGAACATCAACATCAGCAGCCGGACTGCGGAGTTAGCGCCGATTTCGATCAGCCAGGGAACAAGCCTTGGTGTTCATCCACCCATCATCTATCTCGAAAACACCTACCAATATCTCGGTGCTCTGAACTGGAATCACGGCAAGCAGAGTATCAAGATCGGCGCGGGTGTCATTCGTCGGCAGGATACGGTCACGCAGACCGACTCGGCCGCTGGAAGCTGGACGATCGCTGATTTTCCAAGCCTGCTGACCGGCACCTTTACCAGCGTCTCGCGCAACGCAATCCTGATCCAGCCACACAATCGCAGCTGGGAGCCCCATGTCTTCTTCCAGGACGACTGGCACGTCGCACCAAGTCTAACGCTCAACCTTGGCATTCGCTACGACCTCTACCAGCCGTATAC
>CAZZZQ010000418.1:0-3936 GCA_964658405.1 uncultured Sphingomonas sp. | reverse complement strand
AAGCGACTCTCACTGCGGGCGGCGCCTTTGAGGTTCCGTGGGCTGGCCGGCTTTCGGGAGCCGTTTTGCCTGGAGGTCTCTCCATACTCGCAAACTGGCAGGGCCGGGGGCTGACCCTGCCGATTACGCCAAACCCTGAGGGCGGACAGACTGCCAACGGTGGCTTGCTTCTGAAACGCGGTGCCGACTCGTCGATGCCCTCGGTCATCCCTGGTGGAGGTCTGGTGCAGGCCAGTTTCGAGAGTGGAAACTTTGACGGGCACTGGATTTCGAAGACGAATGTCACGACAACGGTTCTCCTGACCTCCCGAACCATGGATCTGACCGTAGTTGCCAAGAATACCGGGACTGAACCGGAGCCGATGGGAATCGGCTGGCGGCCCCATTTTGCGATCCCCTCTGCCAATAGGTCACAGGTGAACCTGCGCATTCCGTCGACCGAGCGGCTGGAGCAAGGCACGGGGAACACCCCGCTTCCGACCGGAAAAGTGCTCCCAGTCGGCGGGACGCCCTATGATTTTTCGGCGCGGAATGGCTCTCCACTGGGCTCGATCGATCTGAATGCCAGCTATGTACACCTGAAGGGTGGAGTACTTTCGAGCGGTCCGGAGGCTGAGATTCGTGATCCGGAGGCGGGTTACGGTCTGCGTCTGACGGCACTTTCGCCCAGCATCAAGGTGCTCCACGTCCATGCGCCCACGGGCAAGCCGATGATTTCGATCGACCCACAGACGAACTACGATGATCCGCTCGGCCGAGTATGGAACAAAAATGAGGATGCGGGGATCGTGATCCTCCAGCCAGGAGAGAGCCTGCAGTGGAAGGTCCGCCTGGAGCTCTTCCAATTGAACGGCAAGGAATAGTGACTCGCAGGTCACTTCGATCCTGTGAACGAAGATTCAGAATGCGGCAGAGTCAGGATGAGGACTTCCTGCCCTGCCGCCTATGCATGGTTTGACCCTGTTGGTTGAAGGCTCGTACAGTGGTAGCAGGCGCTTGCCGCGTGTTCGGCTCCTCTGTTTGAGCGAGGCGGCATATTCATAAGCGACCCTGGAAGGCATGGCTTTGACCTCGACTGAGATTACGGAAACAAACGATACGGCTGAGCTTCAGCCCGAAGCAGCGCACACCCACGAGCATGAGCACACACACACGCATGACCACCAGCACGGACCTTCGCTGAATCCTGAGCTGATTCGCGAGATCGACGTGGAAGTGCCGGCAGAAGAGGTCGACAAGGCCTACAAGACGATCTTCAAGCGCTATCAGAAGCTCGCGCGCATTCCTGGCTTCCGCGCCGGCAAGGTTCCGGAGACACTGGTCCGCTCGAAGTTCATGAAGGAGGTTCGCCAGGAGGTTCTCGAGAGCCTGGTGACCAACCGCTTCCGCGCCCTGATCGAAGAGCAGCAGCTGAACCCCATCTCGCAGCCCCAGATGACGGATCTGCAGCTGATGGAAGGCCAGCCGCTGAAGTTCAAGGCTGCCTTCGAAGTGATGCCGGAGCTCGACATCACTGGGTATGACACGGTCACCGTGGAGCGCCCCGAAGTTTCGCTGACCGATGACGAGTATCAGGCCGAGCTGGGCCGCGTTCTGGATGGTCATGCAACGGTTGAGGCGGTCGAGGAAGAGCGCGCACTCGCCGACGGCGACTGGGCAGAGATCGAATTCAAGGGTCAGGTCAAGGATCTGGCGCAGACCGTGACCGAGGACGGCGCTGAGAACGCGGCAGAGTCGGCCCCGATCAAGGGTGAGGATGTGCTCGTCGAGGTTGGTGGAAAGAATACGCTGCCGGCCTTCAACGATGCCCTGCGTGGCGCAAACAAGGGTCAGGAGCTGACCTTCGAGGTTGAGTATCCTGCAGACTTTGGCGAGCCGCGACTTGCGGGCCAGACGGTCAGCTATGACGTGACGGTCAAGGCGATCAAGCGCAAGACCTATCCGGAGCGCGATGCTGAGTTCGCAAAGCAGCTCGGAGACTACGACAGCTGGGACGAGTTCGAGACCAAGCTGCGTGGACACGCTGCCGATCGCAAGAAGGGTGCCGTAGAGAACCAGGCGAAGGAGGTCATGCTCGAGCAGCTGATCGGTCGCTTCCAGTTCCCTGTTCCGGAGACCTTCGTGCAGCAGCAGATCGATGCCCGCCTGGATCGTGGCCTCCGCGCACTCGCTCAGCAGGGTATGACCTCTGACGAGATGCGCAAGCTCGACTTCAATCGTCTTCGCGCCGCACAGCGCGATGAGGCCGTGAATGAGGTGAAGGCTTCGTTGATCCTCGACCGCATCGCCGAGGCTGAAAACGTCGAGGTCAGCGACGACGACCTTAACCGTGAACTGCTGATGCTCTCCATCCAGGCCCGTGAGCCCCTTGAGACGCTACGCGAGCGGCTGGCAAAGGATGGCGGCCTGACTCGCATTCGCGAGCAGATGCGCCGGGAGAAGACGGGCAACGCGCTCTATGAGAAGCTTGCTTCGTAGATCGATCGCTGGAAGACTGCCTGGATCTAAAACAAGGACGCGTCACTAAAGCTATATAGAGAGAGAGTGCTATGGGATTAGTACCGATGGTGATCGAGCAGACGAGTCGTGGCGAACGTGCCTACGACATTTACAGCCGTCTGCTTCGCGACAACATCATTTTTCTGGGCACCCCGATCGACGACAACATTGCCAATGTGATCATTGCGCAGATGTTGTTCCTGAGCGGTGAGGACCCGGAGAAGGACATCCAGCTGTACATCAACTCCCCCGGCGGATCGATTACAGCCGGACTGGCGATCTACGACACGATGCAGTACATCAAGAACGACGTGGTGACCTTCTGCATCGGTCAGGCTGCGAGCATGGGAGCCTTTCTGCTGATGGCTGGCAAGAAGGGCAAGCGGTTTGCCCTGCCGAACTCGCGCATCCTGATCCACCAGCCTTCGATGGGCGGGCTGAGTGGTCAGGCGACAGATATCGATATCCACGCGCGTGAGATTCTGCGCATCCGCGAGATTACGAACAAGTTGATGAGCCTGAGCACTGGGCAGTCGCTGGAACGGATCGAGCGGGACGTGGAGCGCGATTTCATCATGACCGCGCACCAGTCGAAGGAGTACGGCATTATTGACGACATCATCGATCGGCCGCGCACGTAGGCTGCCCTAAATCCGAAGAGTGCTTGAGAGAAGCAGGCCGCGCCTTAAAACGCGGCCTGTTTCTATTCAACTGGTACCCAGTCCTTCGGTCTGGGGGGTCCGGTTCTCAACACCGTAACGGGTGTAAACTTGTCTGAAGTTAAGCGGTGTTCGAAGCCGCAGGAGTTGTCACAGGTATGAAGACCTCACGAGGCACCGACGAATCTCTCCGTTGCTCCTTTTGCCATAAGTCGCAGGATGCGGTCGCAAAACTCATCTCGTCCCCATCCGATTATCCCCGGGCTTATATCTGCGATGAGTGCGTCGCTGTCTGTAATTCGATCCTTGAGGACGACCGTACTGAAGCGGATCCGGCCACAGCGCCGGCGCATCTGCCGAAGCCTCAGGAGGTCAAGGCATTTCTGGATGAGTATGTAATCGGGCAGGATCAAACAAAAAAGAAGCTTGCCGTAGCGGTCTACAACCACTACAAACGCATCCAGATGAACAAGGTTCGCGGCAACGATGTTGAGTTGGCGAAGTCGAATATCCTGTTGGTTGGTCCGACCGGATCCGGCAAGACGCTGCTCGCTCATACGCTGGCAAAGATGCTTGACGTTCCCTTTGCGATCGTTGATGCGACGACTCTTACCGAGGCCGGATACGTTGGTGAGGACGTCGAAAACATCATCCTGAAGCTGCTCCAGGCAGCTGACGGTGACGTGACGCGGGCCCAGAGCGGCATCATCTACATCGACGAGATCGACAAGATTGGCCGCAAGGATGAGAATCCGTCGATCACACGCGACGTATCTGG
>CAZZZQ010000417.1:0-3937 GCA_964658405.1 uncultured Sphingomonas sp. | reverse complement strand
GGTCGAGCTTCTACAAACACGCATCAAGTCGCAATGTCACGACTCTATACGAGTGAAAACGTATGGTCAATCGATTTGCTGACTGTTTGATCCGGCGAAAATCGATTAGTCTTTGTCGTCGATGCGTTCGATCATGACATCGGTCGATTTGATGAGAGCGGCTGCTGTTTCGCCCTTCTTGAGGCGCAGCTCCCGCACCGCACCGGCGGTGATGATGGCGGTGATGTGGCTGTCACCTGTTGCGATGACAACCTCGGCTAGAAGGCCCTCTGTGCGAATGCTGACGACCCTGCCCACGAGCTGGTTTCTCCCGCTTACACGGCGGTAGCGCTCTCTTGACTCGGCAGCGGGCTTCGCTTTGTCCCTGGCGAGGAAGGGCTTCAGTGCCGCCTCCGAGACGCGATGGTGTCCGCCAGGTGTTGTGGTCGTTGCAAGCTTCCCGGTCAAGATCCACTGCTTGATCGTCGGATAGCTGATTCCGATGAACCGTGCGGCCTCACGAGGTGTAAGCATGGACGTCGATTCTGACATGGCTGGCAAACCTTCCCGGGCGAAACGCTGGAGAGAGTATACCGTTCTGACTCGGCTTCCCCGTCGGGATGAATGCTTTGCGAACCGATCGCTTGCGGTGGGATTGGAAGCAGAGCTGCGTGACTCTCTGTATATATTGATAGGACTACGAGCGGGTTACTTTGCAGACAGGTTGATGTCTGCCACGATCCAGCCGCTCTTCCAATGATCGTCCATGGATGTTCGGAACGAATGGCCGTGAATGCGCGCATCGTTTCCCATATCGAAGAGCGTCTGTCCGCGAACGCAAACTGGCTGGGTCCTGGACCGGGCGCTGCGTTTCTGCGGATCAGAGTCCATCGACCACTGAGGCTGCGATACCCCATGGGTTGTGCCTGACGACGCTTGATCCTGGCCGAGCGATTCTACGACCGTCGTGCCTTCCTTCCGGGCAGCGGCCCCGTTGAAGCCGGCTTCGCGCGGCAGAGTTCCCCGTGTTTTCCAAATCAATTCAAGTTTCAGCATCGGACGTCCTTAGCAAGGTTCAGTTCAACAAGGGTTTCTATCTACTCATTCTTCTAAGCGAGGTACTGCTCTCCTACAGAAGGACGAGAAAATCGGAAAAAGGGATTACAGCCGTTGCTTGTTCCTTGGTAAAGTCTTCGCGTTCGTCAGCCTTGAAGGGACTGGGATGCCAACGCGATGATGCGTCGGGGATGTACGAAGGCTTGTAAAACGTTTGGCTTATATAGGTTGCAGCCTACCTCAAGTTGGATGTAAGGCCATCGCACCAAAGTTGAGGTGCTTCATACCCCGAATACTTCGGTCACTGGCATCTCACTGGGCAGGATCGTTCTACACGACAGGCGAACTCCCAGAGGCAACGATCCGGTGCGGGTCAACACCAAAGATTTTATTCAGCAGAACTTAGCCTCGTTTCGTCCGGGCGGGTGCTGCTCACGGAAAGAAGGAGCAAACAATGCCATCTCATACAAGTGGCGAAGCGGTTCTCGACGCTTCAAAGACGCAGACATCATCGTCCCGCCTCCATCGGATGCCGATGGGCGCAGAGATTCAGACGGATGGATCCGTTCGTTTTCGCCTGTGGGCGCCTGCCGTATCTGCCGTGCTGCTGAAGATCGAAGGCCGTGAGGAGAGGTTGCCCCTCACGGCCCAGCAGGAGGGATGGCACGAGCTCATCACATCCGACGTGGAGCCCGGGAGCCGCTACTGGTATTGCCTTCCGGACGGGATGCAGGTCCCCGATCCGGCTTCACGCTTTCAGCCTGCGGATGTGCATGGTCCGAGCGAGGTCATCGACCCGGCCGCCTACGAATGGAAGGATGGAGACTGGGCGAATCGTCCGTGGTCCGAGGCCGTCCTTTATGAGCTGCATGTCGGGACCTTCACCGAGGAAGGGACGTTTCTGGCGGCGATCGAGAAGCTTGACCACCTGGTGGAGCTGGGCGTGACGGGGATCGAGATCATGCCGGTCGCTGACTTTCCGGGCTCGCGAAACTGGGGCTACGATGGCGTGCTGCTGTATGCGCCGGACTCCTCCTATGGTCGGCCGGAGGACATGAAGGCATTGATCGATGCGGCGCACCGGCGTGGGCTGATGGTTCTGCTGGACGTGGTCTATAACCACTTTGGGCCGGATGGGAACTACATGCCGTCGTACGCTCCGCAGATCTTTACGGATCACCATAAGACGCCGTGGGGGAATGCGGTCAATTATGACAGCGAAGGAAGCAGACACGTCCGTGAGTTCATCATCCACAATGCGTTGTACTGGATCGAAGAGTTCCATCTGGACGGTCTTCGGCTTGATGCCGTCCATGCCATTAAGGATGACGGACCGAAGCATGTACTGGATGAGCTGGCCGAGCGCGTAAGAGCCCTGGCTGCACCGCGTCCCGGTCACCTGGTGCTGGAGAACGAAAGCAACCAGGCACGACGGCTGGTTCGCGATAAGGATGGTGTTCCAAAGGAGTTTACGGCGCAGTGGAATGACGACATGCATCACGTTCTTCACACGGCCGCTACGCTCGAGAGCAACGGCTACTACGGCGACTATAAAGATGACTCTGAGAAACTGGGGCGCGCGCTTGCTGAGGGCTTCGCGTTCCAGGGCGAGGTGATGCAGGCGACCGAGGCTCCGCGGGGCGAGCCGTCGGCGTTCCTTCCGCCGGGTGCCTTTATTGCGTTCATGCAGAATCACGATCAGATTGGGAACCGTGCGTTTGGTGAACGCATCAACGCCATCGCCTCGCCTGAGGCTGTCCACGCGATCGCCTCTGTCTACCTGTTGCTGCCGCAGACTCCGATGCTGTTCATGGGCGAGGAGTGGGGCAGTTCACAGCCGTTTCCCTTCTTTTGCGACTTCGAGGGCGAGCTTGGCGAGCTGGTGCGCAAGGGACGACGCGACGAGTTCAAGAACTTTCCCGAGTTTCAGGATCCGGAGCAGCGTGAACGGATTCCGGACCCTCAGGCCGAGGAGACCTTCCTCGCCGGCAAGCTGGACTGGGCGCAGATGAATGAAGAGGTCCATGCCGAATGGATCAGGTGGTACAAGCGCATTCTGAAGGTGAGAAAGCAGGAGATCGTCCCGCTGGTTCAGGCGATGGGGGGCGATGCCGGCTCCTATGAGGTGCTGGGCGATGGCTGCATTATCGTGCGATTCAAGATCAAGCCCGGGCAGGAGCTGGTTCTTGCGGCGAACCTTTCGGATACCTCAAACGAAGGATTTCCGGTTATTGACGGTACGACGATCTGGCAGGAAGGGCCGGAGCAGGCTGACACCCTGATGAGGCCGTGGTCGGTTCGTTGGGCACTCCACGAAGCATGAGGACACTTTTGAGGAGCTGATGTCGCTATTTCACGGAGGTGACTGCTCCTTCACGATTGCGATTGCATCACAGACGAGAACGAGGAGATTGATATGAGTCTGAATGACGTTTTGATCGACGAACTGCGTGACCTGTACAGCGCAGAAAACCAGTTGGTGAAGGCTCTCCCGAAGGCGATCAAGGGGACGAAGAGCAGTGAGATGAAGACCCTTCTTCGCAGCCATCTGGAGGAGACAAAGGAGCAGGTGCTTCGCCTGCGTGAGGCGTTCAAACATATCGGGAAGAAGCCGACCGGCGAGCATTGCAGCGGCATGGAAGGATGTATCAAAGAGGTCACGGAGGCGCTTGAGAAGGATGAGGAGGGCGCGTTGAAGGACGCAGGGATCCTCGGTGCTTCGCTGCGCGTGGAGCACTACGAGATTGCCGGGTACACTGCGGCGCTTGCGATTGCCAAGGCGCTTGGCGAGAAGGAGATTGCAGACCTGCTGACAGCAACCCTCAACGAGGAGAAGGCGGCAGCGAAGAACGTTCTCGGCACGTCCAAATCGATCCTGAAGGAAGCAGCCACCCAGGAGGAC
>CAZZZQ010000416.1:0-3944 GCA_964658405.1 uncultured Sphingomonas sp. | reverse complement strand
TGCGGGGAGGGTGGACCTCCCCGCTGAGGTGGGTATCAGACGCCAAAGGCCGGAGATAGGGAGGAAACCTCCTCCCAACCGTCTCCATGCTGTTGATCTATCTGGATTTCAGCCTGTGCGCCTAAAATGAAACTGACTGCCTGAGAACAACAAATGCCACGGATTTTCGACAACATAGAGGAGCGTCTGCTGCCCGCATTGCAGAATGTGGCGCGTATTTCGCATCGCGGCGATTTTTGCGTCGGCTATTTCAACTTAAGAGGCTGGCGGCAGCTTAGCGAACAGGTGGAAGCCTGGGCCGGAGGCGAGACGAACTGCTGCCGGCTGCTCGTCGGGATGCAGAAGTTGCCAGAGGAAGAACTTCAGGAGGCCTACCGGCTCCTGAACTCAGATGAAGCTCTCGACAATCAGCGCGCCGTCCGCCTGAAGCGGATTGTCGCTCAGAAGTTCCGGGAACAGCTGACTATTGGCGCTCCGACAAACGCAGATGAGGCCGGTCTGCGTCGCCTCGCGAGACAGATCAAAGACAGCAAAGTCGTTGTAAAGCTGCATCTCCGGCACACTCTCCACGCGAAGTTGTACCTGCTGTTTAGAGAAGATCCCGTCAGCCCATCAGTAGGCTTTTTGGGAAGCAGCAACCTAACAATGGCGGGACTGTCAGCGCAGGGTGAATTGAATGTCGATGTGACAGACCACGATGCCTGCTTGAAGTTGTCGAAGTGGTTCAACGATCGTTGGGATGATCGGTGGTGCTTGGACATCTCGAAGGAAATCGTAGAGATCATCGAAGAGAGTTGGGCAAGAGAAGAGTTGGTCCCTCCTCACCACGTCTACGTCAAAATCGCATATCACTTATCAGAAGAGGCCCGCGAGGGTATACGTGAGCATCGTTTACCCTCTGACCTCCGCGACAAGCTCTTTGAGTTTCAAGAGAAAGCGGTAAAAATCGCTGCACACCATGTCCGGCAGCGTGGCGGCGTATTGCTCGGAGATGTGGTTGGTCTAGGAAAAACGCTTATGGCAACGGCCTTGGCGCGAGTGCTTTCCGATGAACTGCTGCTGGAGACTCTCATCCTGTGCCCTCTCAACCTTGTCTCGATGTGGCAAGACTATTGCCATGAGTACAGATTGCCGTCCGCGAAGGTGCTCTCGTACTCGCAAGTGCTATCGAAGCTCACCGAATTGCGCCGCTATCGTTTGGTGATTCTGGATGAAAGCCACAATCTGAGAACCCGAGAGGCTAAGATTTACCGGGCCATCGTGGCGTACATCGAAAAAAATGAATGCAAATGCATTCTGCTTTCCGCCACTCCGTACAACAAGAGCTACGACGACATCGCCTCTCAGCTAAGGTTGTTCATTCCCTCGGACAGAGATCTTGGAGTGTCTCCGCAGCGCCTTATGCAAGAGCTTGGGCCGACAGGCTTTGCAGCGCTGCAATGCGCTCCGCAGACCTTAGCTGCATTTGAGAAGAGCGTCTATCCGGATGACTGGCGCGACCTGATGAGGTTGTTTCTGGTGCGTCGAACACGAAGCTTCATCAAGAGGCACTACACAACGTTTGACCCTGAACGTAACCGCCACTACCTGGAATTCCCAGACGGGACGCGTTCTTACTTCCCGGACCGAATTCCAAAGCGCGTCTCTTTTGCAGTGAGCGAAGACGACCCAAACGACCAGTACGCTCGTCTCTATTCCGCGCCCGTCGTCGATCTCATCAACCGCTTGGACTTGCCACGATATGGGCTCGGCAACTTTGTGGCTGCGAAGCCCACGGTGCAACCGTCCGCTGAAGAGCTGATGATTCTGAACAATCTGTCGCAGGCGGGCACGCGACTCATGGGATTCTGCCGCACAAACCTCTTCAAACGACTAGAGAGTAGTGGATGTGCATTCCTCTTGTCTGTTGAACGACACGTGCTGCGAAATTTCATTTTCTTGCACGCATTAGAGAATGGACTACCACTGCCTATTGGCTCCCAAAACGCCGAAATGCTGGATACCCAGTTTTCTGATGACGATGAAGACAATGCAGCGACTGCCGACGGCGAGCAAGCGACACCCGTAAACGTCGGAAGTTCTCTTCGCACTGAAACACAGTTTCGGAGTCGAGCGAAACAGGTGTACTCGCTGTATGCCGGTGAGTACGTGAGACGGTTTCAGTGGCTCAGCCCTCACCTATTCAACGAGCACCTCGCGCCTGCTTTGCTCTCAGACAGCCAGAGCTTGATGAACGTGTTCAATCTATGTCCGGAGTGGGTCGCGGAGAAGGATACAAAGCTCCAAGCGCTCATTGAGCTTGCTCTACAAACTCATCCGGGTGAGAAGCTCCTAGTGTTTACACAGTTCGCCGATACGGTTGATTTCCTCACGGAGCAACTTCAAGCCGCAGGGGCTACCGACTGCGAGGGGGCGAAAGGCGGTACCGGCAACGTCACCGAACTGGTTTATCGCTTCAGTCCGCGAAGCAACAAGAGGCCGATTCCCAATGCAGAGATTCGGATTCTGATCGCAACGGATGTTCTAAGCGAGGGTCAGAACCTTCAAGACTGTGCAGTAATCGTCAATTACGATTTGCCGTGGGCGATCATTCGACTCATCCAAAGGGCCGGACGCGTCGACCGTATTGGTCAGCGCTCATCAGAAGTGATCTGCTACAGCTTCCTTCCTACAGATGGACTAGAGACGATTATTCAGTTGCGGTCAAAGGTTAGGACTCGACTTCAGCAGAATGCAGAGGTAATCGGCACTGACGAGACCTTCTTTGAGGGGGACCACAATCAGGCTGTGGTTGATTGTTACAACGAGAAAGCAGGCCTTTTGGATGATGAGGACGATAGCGAAGTAGATCTCTCTTCCCAAGCCTATGAAATCTGGAAGAACGCAATCACTGTCGATCCATCGCTGGCGAAAACGATTCCCGCGATGCAGCCCGTTTCTCTTTCAACTAGAAAGCGCGAAGCGGCAGAATCTGATCCTGGGTCGGGCGTTCTTGTTTATCTGAAGACTTCTAGTGGAGCGAACTCGTTGGCTTGGGTAGACCCCGCTGGTAGAAGAGTTACCGAATCTCAATATCGAATACTGAAGGCAGCAGAGTGTGTTCCGGGAACAGCGGCTGAGCCTAGGCTTCCGAATCACCACAAGCTGGTTGCCGATGCCGTCAAGGCTCTTGCGGCAGAGGAGAGTCACACAGGGGGCACTCTGGGGAGGCCCTCCGGCGCGCGTTACAAGACCTATGAACGGCTAAAACGGCTAGCTGCGGAGAATACCGGTACTCTTTTTTTTACTCAAGCGCTTCAACTGACGATTGACGACATTTACAAGTATCCGCTGCGCGACGCAGCAACTGACATCTTGAACCGTGAACTACGCACTAACGGCTCAGACGACGCTCTTGCGAAAGTCGCTATGGATCTCCGCGAAGACGGCAAGCTAAGCCAGATAGTTGGGGAAGACGAATACCGTCCAGATGCGAGAATTATTTGTTCATTGGGTCTAATCCAAGGAGACATTTCCATTGTTGATTAACCGGGTTGAAGCGAAACGTTATCTCGACGAAGCTGACTTCAGTGGTTTTTTCTCAGAGATGCTTGGATGGAATCGGCCTACCAGGTCCGCACCAATCACAAAGACATTCGGAGCTTCATCGTTCTCTCTCAGGATGGTCGCCGAAAAGAAGGGATATGTCGTACTGGTGTGCGACGAAATTCCTCAATACAGGGAACGGGCTCAAATAGATCGTCTGGTCGCGCGCGACTATTTCGAGCACATTATTATCTTCCACAACGCAATTGCAAATAAGCAGCTTTGGCAGGTGTCTCTTCGGGAAAAAGGAAAGCCAGTTCGGCTTCGCGAAGTCATTCGCAGCAAGAGCGGCGAAGAGCTTCTGCAGAAGCTTGAGTTTATCAACGTCCCCTTAGCACGGGAAGAAAGCACGCACCTCA